>PLYG01000574.1 GCA_003153335.1 Betaproteobacteria bacterium
CATGAAGCGCTCCAATGAACCGATTTTCTGGTCCCTGTTCGGCGCCGGCGGAATGCTGGCGGCGCTGATCGGTCCGGCGCTGGTTTTCATCACCGGCATCGCGGTGCCGTTTGCCGTGTTTCTGAGCCCGGACACGATGAGCTATACGCACATGCTGGCTTTTTCCCAGCACTGGGCCGGCAAGTGCTTTCTGCTGGCCGTCATCGCGCTGTTTATGTGGCACGCGGCGCACCGGATCGCCATCATGTTGCACGATTTCGGCGTGCACGCGGTCGCCATGGTCAAGTTCGTTTGCTATGGGCTTGCTTTGGTCGGCACCGTAGTCGCGGCTTATACGCTGCTCGGACTGGGGTTTTGAGACTGCGCCTGCGGGATCGCTGAAGCGTTTTCCCGCTGCATGAAGCGGGCGAACAGCGCGACCAGCCAATCTTGTGTTGGCGACTACAAGCCGTCGTGTATTGTTTCGGATGCGGCTATACCGTGATGATCAACATCTGATAAAGACCCCCGAACGAAGTTGTCGTCTTCACCTCGGCCACTTTCACATCCGCGGGAAACCAGTCCGTGATCTCGCGCCGCCACAGGTCGAGCGCAAACGGTTCAAGCGTGCGCAGGATGCCGATCATCGGTACGTAGAGGGGATTGAGCAGACTCGGCCGGTGATAGTCGACGATGACTACCCGGCCTCCCGGCTTGACCACCCGCAATGTCTGCGCGATGGTGGCTTTCCGGACCACTTCCGGCTGTTCGTGCAGCAGGAAAAACAGCAGCGCGCGATCATAGCGCCCCGACTCGAACTCCATCGCGGCGCTGTCGCAGCGAATGAGGTTGACTGCCGAGTCCGCGGGCAGCTTCCGCGCAAGATTGGCCAGTTGCAGCGGCAGCACGTCGATCACCTCGAGTGACGATCCCGGAACTGCACGCTGGAGCAGCTTCGCCGTGAGGTCGCCGTAGACGCACGCAACCTGCAACGTACGTCCCGGGCAATCGAGGCCCAGAGCATCCAGCGCTGCATCGCGCAACGGACCAAACCTTCCCCACAGGATCAGGTTGACCAGCCACTGTCGCTCGAACACGTGAATGGCGCGCGGATGCACATAGGCCCACCAGTAGGTCTCGGACAGATAGTGCGGCACCTCGGTCGGATTGGGCATGATGGTGCCCGCTTCTATTTTCATCGCGAGTTTCTTTCCTGATCATGTTCTTGGCCGGCATGGGCATCCGGATCCAGTCGCACCGGAGTGACCAACTTGCTCTCTGCCGACCTGGAGTTCCGATTCTCCGCCAATTTTCATAAGTCTGCGCCCGGCGATCGATCGACGCTTGATTGACGCTGCCAATGGCGTTGGCTGCATTCCCACTCAACTCGGTAGGGCACTGTATCAAACAATACGCGGAGCCTTGAGGCCCCCCGGAGGATCGGGTGGTCTCGTTGTTTCAATCGCGAGTCGTTAGGTTAAAGGGGGAACCATGTCTAGCCGTATTTCACGCCGTCGCACTTCATGTCCGTTGCTGGTCCGCTAGTTTCGACCTGATCATGTCGGGTCGCAGCGCATTCGCGCGCACGCGGTACGCTTGTGCCGCGTGGCTGCTCGTGCTCATGGCGCTCGCACCACGCACGGCGGCGCAGAGCACGGCGGATGCGCTGTGCGCCGAAGTCAAAATCGAGATTGCCCAGAAGGCGAGTTTGGAGCGGCAAGCCTTCAATGCCGCCATGCGCATCAACAATGGGCTCGAGACGCCGATTCAGAACATCGCGATCGGTCTTATTTTCCAGGATGCAGCGGGCAATGGGGTGATCGCGACCTCGGACTCCGCTAGTACTTCAGCAACGTTCTTCCTCGCCGCGCCGACCCTGACCGGCATCAGCGCGCTCGATGGCTCCGGTTCCGTCGCCGCCAAGACCACCGGGGAAGTCAATTGGCTCACTATTCCGGCGCAGGGCGCGGGCGGTACCCAGGCACAAGGCAAACTCTATTTCATCGGTGCGGCGGTCACCTACACCATCGGTGCGGACACCAAAACGGTCAACGTCACGCCCGACACGGTTACCGTGCTGCCGCAACCGCAACTGACCCTCGACTACTTCCTGGCCAAGGACGTGTACGCCGATGATGCGTTCACGCCGCAGGTCGAGCCGCCGGTGCCGTTCACCCTCGGCGTGCGGGTCAAGAATACCGGCTGGGGTACGGCGGTCTCGACCATCATCGAGTCCGCCCAGCCCGAGATTGTCGATAACCAACAAGGGTTGCCCATCGGTTTTCAGATTCTCGACAGCTTCGTTAACGATCAACCAGCGGCCAAGACGCTGTTGAGCAATTTCGGCGACATCCTCCCCGGCAAATCCAAGGTGGGTCGCTGGGACATGGTGACCACGCTCTCGGGCAAGTTCCTCCACTTCAGCGCGAGCTATACCCACGCCGGCGCCCTGGGCGGGGCGCTCACCTCACTGCTGCAGGCGGTCAACACCCACGTGCTGGTGCATGACGTGCAAGTGGATCTGCCGGGGCGCGATGCGATTCGCGACTTCCTGGCACAGGATGGCACAACCCTACGGGTATATGAGTCGGACGGGATCGACACCGCAGTGACCGATCAATCCGCCGCCGCGCAGTTGCGGAATGTGGGCGGCAGTCAATATGCATTGAGTTTTCCCGCGACCGCCGGTTTCGCCTATGTGAAACTCGCCGACACCAACGCGGGGACGGTACAACCGGGGGCCGTGGTCCGCGCGGATGGCAAGAAGGTCCCCGCGCAAAACGTCTGGCTGTCGAAGTCGCGCAATGCGGACTTGTCTTGGTCGTACTTCATCAATTTCTTCGATGTCGACACCACCGGGAGTTATAACCTCACGCTCGCCGCGCCAACGCCCAACGGCTCGCTCACGGGCCTCGTTTACCACGACACCAATAGCAACGGTGTGCAGGATGCCGGCGAAACCGGGGTCGGCGCGGTCGCCATAACCCTGACCGGCACTGACAGTACGGGTGCCAGCATCAACACCGTTGCCACCACCGCTGCCAACGGCGCCTTCTCCTTCGTGCAACTCGCCGCCGGCATCTATGCGTTGCAGGCAGCCAGTGTGCCTGGATTTGACTATGGTGCAGGCGCCATCGGTACCGCAGGCGGCGTGGCGGCAACCGCTGCGATCAACGGCATCAATCTGGCGGCGGGAACCGCGGCCACGGGCTACGCCTTCCCGCTCAAGGCGACGGCGGCTGCCGCAGCCGCGGATCTCGCGCTGACAATGAGCGCGGATGCCACCACGGTGAAATTTGGCGACACGGTGGTATTTCGCCTCACCGTGACCAATGCGGGACCGGCCACTGCCACCAGTACCAAAGTGACGGCGCTGCTGCCGAGCGGCCTGAACTTGTTCGTAGCCGCACCCTCCTGCGGCAGCTATGACGCAACCCAGGGCAGATGGGCAGTGGGTGATCTGGCCACCGGCGCGAGCGCCACGCTGGACATGACCGTGCGCGTTGCGGCGGCCGGGACGATCACCAACACGGCCACTGCGGCCGCCACGGTCAACGATCCCAATCCCGCCAATAACACCGCGAGTGTGAGCCTCACCAGTGCCGCCGCGACTTCGACGCTGCAGTTGGACCTCCTGGCCAGTCACGCGACGCTCGAGGCAACCGGCGCGGCCGTGGTGCTCGCTACGCTCACCAACAGCGGTCCCGACGGGGCCACTGCGACCGCCGTCACGCTCAGCACCACTAGTCTCATGCTGGCCTCGGCGCAACCGAGTCATGGCAGCTACAACGTAACGACGGGAATCTGGACCATCGATAGTCTGGCGGTTGGCGCGAGCGCCACACTGGTCGTGCGGGTGGGTAATGTGGGGAACGCGGCGACCGTAGCCGCGGTCGTGGCCCAAGTCAATGGCAGCGCGCCAACTACGCCTGCAGCCGGCCAGATCACGCTGAATCCAGTGCTGTGCAACTGCGCCGATCTGGGACTACAGGTCAGTGCCAGTGCGACGAACGCCGCGGTCGGTGCCACTGTCGATTGGGTGATTACGGCCAGCAATCGCGGCCCGGCTGCCGCGACCGGCAGTGTCGCCACGCTGGTCGTCCCTGCGGCGCTCGCCCTCGACTCCATAGTTGCCGGTCGGGGTAGTTACGATGCGGCAAGCGGCCGGTGGACCATCGGCACCCTCTTCGCGGGCGAGGCCGTGATGCTGACTTTGCACACCAGCGTGGTGGCGAACACGCCGGCGCTGGTAGCGGGCACGATGCTAGCGGCCGCTGCACCGAATCTGCCCTATCGCGATCTGGCGCTTACCGACAATGCCGCGCAAGCGAGCGTGAACGCCACCACCATGGCGGCGGCCGTGCGCATCACGCAGAGCGTGGGCGACGCGCAACCCGGCGCGGGCGACACCGTGACCTTCACGCTCATCGCAAGCAATGACGGACCGTTGGACGCCACCGGTGTCAGCGTGGTCGATGTCTTGCCCGACGGTTACACCTTCGTCTCCGCCACCCCGGCGCAAGGCGCGTTCGAGGCCACCGCCGGCGTCTGGAGTGTGGGTAGCCTGGCGGCGAATGCGAATGCCATGCTCGTGCTTAGAGCGACGGCCAACAGCACCTTGGCCGTCCTCAATGCGGCGCTCATCTATGCCGAGCAAGCCGATGGGACCACTCAAGACAATCTGTCGCGCTTGCCGCTCAATCAAGCGCAAAGCGATGCGGCGGTCCTGCTCGCCACGGATACATTGACACCCAACCCAGGTCAGGCGGTGCAACTCACCGTCACCGCGCGCAATGCGGGCCCCGATGCGGCAAGCGGGGTGGTGGTGAGCGTCCCGTTGCCGGCAGCGCTGACCTTGTCCGGCGCCACCGCCGAACAGGGTGACTACGACAGCATGACCGGGTTTTGGCAGGTGGGCAGCCTCAGTGCCAATGTGAGTGCTACGTTGACGCTCGCGGTGACGCCGAGTGTTACCCCCACTATCAGTGTGGCAGCGCGCGTGCACGAGCTCGCGAGCCATGACGGCAACGTGGCGAACAACGAAGACACGCTCACCTTGAACAGTACGCCGCACGCGGTACTGGGTGCCACGGCGACGACCGACCAGGCGCTCTATCAAGCCACGGCTACCGCCCAAGTGCGCGTGCAGGTGACGAACACCGGTGGGCTCGCGGCGCAAGGAGTGAGCGTGAGCGCGCTCGTCAGCAACAGCAAGGGCGCGCAAGTGCACGCAGAGTCGAAGTCGATCGCGACCGTGAGCATGGGGACGAGCGCGACAGTAGTGTTCAGCTTCCCGCTGGCCGCCGACGATGCCGATACCTACGAGGTGAGCATTACCGGCGCGGATAGCGCGGGCGACGCGTTGGCGCCGGCGAGTACCACCTATACGCTGTTGCCGCCGCCACCTTCCATCATCGCCGGGCTCGTCTTCGACGATCTAAACGCCAACGCGCAGTACGACGCCAGCGATGCGGGACTGACGCCGGCGACCGTGACGCTGATCGGGGTCGATACGAAGAATGGTGCGGTCGCGCGCAGCACCACCACGGACGCAAGTGGCGCGTTCAGCTTCCCGCAATTGGCGGCCGGGATCTATGCGCTGCAAGTGGGCGGGCTCGCGGACTATGTCGATACCGTCGCGCTGGCCGGTTCGGCCGGCGGCAATGGGGCCGCCGGCGCCATTACCGGCATCGTGCTGCCCAGCAACACCCATGCCACCGACTACCGCTTTGCCAAGCGCTCGCTCGTGAGTTTCGCGGCCGACGTGCGCGTCAGCTTTACCGCCAGTGACAGTGCACCGGTGCAGAACGACAGCATCACCCTCACCATAGAGGCCAGCAACGCCGGTCCCGCGCTGGCGCAGGCGGCGGTCGTGACCGATCTCCTGCCCGCCGGCCTCGCGTTCCTGGCGGCCACGCCCAGCGCGGGCACCTACGACAGCGCGAGCGGCACTTGGAGCGTGGGTGAGCTGGCCTCCGGCGCCAGCGCCACGCTCGCTCTCAATGTCCGGGTCACCACCCTGGCCACGCTCGCTCCTAGTGTGACGATCACTACCATCACGCACGACCCCAACAACGTGAACGATAGCGCGAGTGTCCTCATCACGCCGGTCGCCGCGGCGGACTTGGGTCTCACGATGACTGCAGACAATCTCGGGCCGTCCGTCAATCAGGCCGTCACGCTCACGCTCGCAGTCCATAACGCTGGACCATCGAGCGCGACCGCGGTCGCGCTTACCGCGCTCCTGCCCGGCGGGCTCACCTTCCTGACCGCCACCCCGAGTGTGGGCAGTTATGCGGCAGCGAGCGGCGTCTGGAGTGTGGGCGACCTGGAGAGTAACGCCAGCGCGACCCTTGTGCTGAGCGCGCGGGTGGTGGCCTTCGGGTCGATTGCCACCAATGCCAGCGCGACGAGTACGACCAATGACCCCAACACGGCCAACAACACCACGAGCGTCACCTTGAGTGCGGTCGGCGCCGATCTCGCGCTCACGATGAACGTGTACGAGCGCGCGCCGGTGCAAAACGACAGCGTGCTGTTCACCCTCCGGGTCGCCAACGGTGGACCCGCCGTCGCGGGTGCGGTGCGGGTGACCGATCTGTTGCCCAGCGATTTGAACTTCGTCTCGGCAACCCCGAGCATCGGCACTTACGCCAGCGCGACCGGTGTCTGGAGCGTGGGTGATCTGGCCAACGGCGCCAGCGCGACCTTGAGTTTGCGCGCGCAGGCGACTGCACTGTCCGCGCTCACCAACAGCGCCAGCGCCGCGAGTGCAACGGGCGACCCCAACCCGGCCAACAATGGCGCCAGTGTTACGGTGACGCCGGTGGCCGCCGCCGATCTAGGCGTCACGTTGGCGACCAGCTTNNCCGGCGCATAACAGCAATGTGACGCTCACCCTGACCGTGAGCAATGCGGGACCGTCTGGCGCGAACGCCGTGGTGGTGACGGCGCTCCTGCCCGCGGGACTTAACTTCGTCGCCGCGAACGCGAGCACCGGAAGCTATAACAGCGTGACTGGCAGTTGGGGCGTCGGCAATCTGGCGTCCGGCGCGAGCGTCACGCTGACCGTGATCGCCAAGGTCACCACACTCAATAGCATCACCGTACCGGCGAGCGTGACGGCTGCCACCGCCGATCCCATCGCGGCCAATAACAGCGCGAACGTGACGTTGCTGCCCCTGCCGGCGTTCAACTTTACGGTGCAGACCTCGCTGATGACCGAAAACCGGGTGCTGGTGCTGGTCTCGTGCGCGGCCCTCGCCGGTGAAAACGATGCGCAATGCACCGCCAGCCGCGCCACCACTCTCGCGGCGTACCTGACCAGCCGCGGCTATGAGCACAAGATCGTGACCGATCCCCTGGCTTTCCGCGCCGAGCTGCGCTGCGGGCGTTACAACAGTTACTGGGTGAGCGGGGCGAGTGCAGTACAGATCGACAATTTCGCCGACGAATTGCAAGTGGCGGTGCTGCGCGGCGATGGCCTGGTCATCGATGGGGTGGCGAGCGTCAACCACCATGCCCTCGAAGCGGCCGCCGGAGTGAACTTCTCCGCTGCGCTCAATCGCACCAATCCGCTCATCACGGTGAGGGGGGCGGACTTTACGGCCGGTGCCTTCACGCCCACGGGCACGCTGCTCGATCTCAAGGCGACCACCGGCACGGTTGAAGCCACCTTTAGCGGCAGTGGGACGCACGCCGCCATCGTGGTCAATAACTATGGCTTCGGACGCAGCGCCACCATGGCCTTTGATCTGGTCGGCAACCTGCAAGCGCAGGCGGCGCTGCCGGTGATCGGGAATCTGCCAACGGCGGCGTGGCAATACGTGCTGCCGGACAACGCCGCGACCCATGTCGGTGGCGAGCTGGCGCGGGTGCGCGCGCAAATCCACAACGCCGGCGATGCGGCCAATCTGCAAGTCATTGCCGCCCTGCCGGCCGGCAGCGCGTTTGCCGGCGCCGTGCCGGGCGAGGCGACGGTGACCGGCAATCAGGTCACGTGGAATGTGGCGCTCGCCGTCGGGCAGACGACCACGCTCGAGTTGGGCTTGCGGCTACCGTTCGTTTCCGGAACAGCTACCGTGAACTGGGCGGTGTATACGGTGCAAGCGAGCACGGCCACGCCCTATGGGACGTACAGCTATGCCTTGCCGGTGTTGGCCGCCGCGAAATTGGGCCCGCAGATCAGGAGCGCCCTGCAGGCCTTGAGCTTCGCCAAGAATTCCGACAGGAAGGCGCGCGACCAAGCCGTGGCCGCTCTGCAAAACGCGGCAACCAGTCTGGCCGCAGAAGATTACGACGCCGCCGCCCAACTGTACGTGGCGGCGATCATTGCGCTGGACGATATCGCCGGCGGCGATGTGCAGAGTTACCAGGAGGCCATCGCCCGCCTGCTGCAAGAAGCGCAGCGCCATTGGTGCACCCGCTTGATTGCCTGCGGCACGGCCGATGCGGCGCCGCAGGTGGATTCGGGCCTCGACTTCGCCGCTTATTCGAGCACCGAGGTGATGAATGCGCGTGGCGGCGGCATCGCACCGCCCAATTGGGAGTGGGCGCTCGGGGCTAATACACGGAAGAACGGCTTGTTCGTGAGCAACAACGTCGCCTGGGTGTCGGGCAAGCACTACGCCTGGACGTTGCGCTACGACGGCAATGGCAACGGCACCTACACCGTGAAGGATGGAGCGCAGACACTGTTCACGAATACGTACACTGCGAACGCCGGCAATGCGCTACGCACCGGTAACGAACTCGCCTTCAACGTAAATGCGACGGCCAACGCCGGCACGGCGAAGATGCAGGCGAGTGTCAGTGCCATCAACGGCCATCCGCTCACGGGCAGCCTTGCTACCGCGGGTAATAACCAGTCCAGCGAGCAATGGCTCTACTACTACTTTCCGTCGCTCGCCACCGGTTTCACCGTACAGGGCACGCTCGCGCTCAGCTTTACTGGGGCGAAGCCGCCGGGTGGGGCGAATCTCGAGTTCGCGGTGAATGCCGGCAACACGGCGTGCCTCGTGAGCGGACAGTAAGGCAATCATGATGCGCCACGCAATTTCTCTTGTACTCCTGATCGGCGGTGTTGCGGCGTGCGCGCCAGCGGCCCGGTCGCAGGGTACCGAAGTGCTTTCCGGCAATTGTCCGGCGACCATGCTCGCCTTGGCGACCGACGCGCCGGGCCTGATTCCCGAGAGCGCAGCACCGAAACACGACGCGACGCCTGACGGGTTGCAAGCGTGCATGCTCACGCTCGCGGATTTTCTGCGCGAGCGGGGACGCTTCACCGCGATCGACACTCGCTCAGCCGGCGAGCGCCGGCGCATCGGCGTCCCTGGCGCGCTCGCGATCGAGGCGAAGGGCCTGGCGATAAAGCCGTTTCTCAAGGACGCCGAGATGGTGCTCATGGGTTCGGGCTTGAACGACGATGAGCTCTATGAGCAATGCACGGCGCTACGGGGCGCCCCGCAGTTGCGCGTCGACGTGCTCGAAGGTGGGGTGCGCTCGCTCCATTGGGCAGCGCAGACTCTCGCCGGTAACAGTGAAGACATAGCTAGGCTCGATTGGGTTTCGGCGGAAGAATTGCACCGGTTAGTGCTGCGCTCGCCTGCTCAAGTAGCCCTGGTGGATCTCGACGATGACGCCGCTTTGCCGCCCGCGATCAACCAGGCCCAGCGCGTGACGAGCCGTGACGATTGGGCGCGCACCGCCGCTACGCTCCAGAAAATGAGCGAGCGCCAAGCCCACTTCCCGTTCGTTGCGGTTGCGCCCAACGAAGCGAGCGCGGCAGCGCTCCATGCCGCCCTGAATGCGGCGCAAGCGCAGCGCGTGCTGGTGGTACGCGATGGGCTGCCGGCATATCGGGCCTACCTCGACGCCCAGCAGCGCATCGCCGCCAACGCGAATCTAAAGCTGATTCGTCCCTGCGGATCGAGTTGATCTCGCGCTCTCAGACCCGCGCCACACATTCGAATATGAAAATAGAATCGACCCACTTTCGTCCGATCCAAGCGCTCACCCATGCGCGCCGGACAGCGTTCGCCCATTTTGCGGCGGCCGTCATGTGGGCGCTGGTTGGCTGGCTTGTTGCATTGAGCGGCGCGCAAGCGGCGACATCGGTTGGCGGCACGATCGCCGCGAATACGACATGGTCGGCGAGTCAGTCGCCGTACATAGTAACGGCTGACGTGATCGTCGGCAGCGGCGCCACGCTGACGATCCAGCCGGGCGTCGTGATCTATATGAATGCGGCGACAAACCTGATCGTCAACAACGGCGCACTGCGCGCCCAGGGGACCAGCAGCGCGGCGATTACCGTCACGTCCTATCGCGATGTGGCCAATCCGAATCTGGCGCCCGCTCCCGGCGATTGGGGGCAATTGAAATTCCTGGCGGGCACCATGAGCGCCGGTACGGTACTTGATCACGTGCAAGTCAAGTACGGCCAGGGCATCGTGATCACTGCGGCTTCACCTACGCTCAACAACGTCAGTCTGCTCTACCATGCCGGCGCAGCGATAACGATCGATCTTGATTCGTCGCCGACCGGTATCGGGCTGACCGCCGCCGGAAACGGCCTGAACGGCATCGCGGTGCCGGCAGGCGAGATACTAAGCAACGCGACTTGGTCGCTGCGTGGCATTCCCTACGTGGTGACCGGCGCGTTGTCGGTCGGTGGCGCTCCGAGTATCGCTGCAATCGCGCCGAACTCAATCGCGCAGGGTTCATCGGTGGACGCGCTGATTATCGGTGCTCGGCTCGCCAATCCCGAATCTGTGGCTGTCACCAATCCCAACGTCACCGCGACCTTGGGATCGGGTGCGGTGGACACGTCCATTCCGGTTCGCCTTACCGCGGCTTCCGGTGCTGCCTTGGGGGCGACAACGCTTACCATGCAAGTCGCTGCGGGGTTGGTTTCCATCCCCCTCAACGTCGTGCCGCCATCGGCCACTCTGGCGGTTGTTCCCAGTCCGCTCGCCGTGCCGCCGGACAACGCACCGCGCAATTTCCTCGTGACGATGAGCCGCGCCGATACGGTTGCCAATGTGGTGGGCGTTACGCTCGATAACACCAGTCTCGCCACGGTATCGCCAGCGTCTGCCACCATCGTTGGCGGACAGACCCAGGCGACGTTCCAGCTCACCGGAAAGGCCGCTGGTCAGACGACCCTGCGCGTGTCGTCGGCGACACTGGCGGGCGCGACCACGCCGGTCTATATCACCAGCGATTATGGAGGCATTAATACCACCCGATCGGCTCTCGTGGGCGTGCAGGTCGGCACCTCGCCCGCACCACCGCAATCCAGCTTCCAAACGCTGCTCGCGTCGCCGCAACTGGGCTTGGTCGTGGGGAATGGTGGAACAGCGTCCTTGGGACTGTTGGCATCGCCGGCGGTCGGCGTGTCAGTCGGCGCGCAGCAGCAGCAGTCGTCGTATGGTTTTACATCGCCTTCCCTGGGACTAGGCGTCGGGCCGATCGCGTTGGGCACGCAACCGCAGGGCCTGGTTGCGGGTTCCAGCATGACTCTGAATGTACAAGGCTTCGCGTTACCGGTGAATACGACCGTCGCGCTGTCCCCCAACACTGGCCTGACGCTGGGTACGCCACAAGTGAGCGTCGATGGCACGAGCCTTGCGGTCCCGATCGCGATCGACGCCGCAGCCCCGCTCTCGCAGCGTCTGGTCAGCCTGGCAACAGGCACGACCCCGATCCGTTTCGCGCCGTCGGGCGCGGGTGTGGTGACGGTGACGTTGGGTCCACCGGCGATCACTGCCCTGGTACCAGGCAGTACCAGCAGCGGAACCACCTTGACCCTCACTATTTCCGGGTCAAATCTGCGCGACGTCGTCGCGGTGACCGCCGAACCGCAGACAGGCCTTAGTTTTGGAACAGCGCCTACCGTCAGCGCCGATGCAACGCAAATCACGCTACCGCTCTCGGTAGATTCAGCGGCACCGACGGGACCGCGTGTGATCCGCATCTTCACCCTGGGCGGATCGACCACGAATTCGGCATCGACCGCCAACACCTTGGCAATCAACTAAACCCATGGAGACGAACATGCGACCGTTCCTGCATCCCATTCCGGCTTCTGCGCAGCCTGTCATTGCAACCACGAAGGAGCACATCATGACCCCCAACCGTCGTCCACGCACCACCAATTGTGCCGGGCCGCGAGCCGAGACCGCAAACGCGAAGATTTGTCAGATCCTCGCCGCAGCGGTCGCACTTGCGTTGTGCATCACCGCTGGACCCGCAATGGCCTACAACAGCGGCAGCAGCGGCGCCGACGGGGCGCTCAACCCAACCGTTGACACTGCCATCCAGTTGCCCACCTCCGGCGTGCTCAACTACACGACAGTCAACATCCCCGCGGGGGTGAAGGTGACGTTCAGTAAGAACACGCTCAACACCCCAGTCGTCATCCTGACCAGCGGCGATGTGACGATTGCCGGCACGGTCGACGTGAGTGGTAAGGCCTCGCCGGATGTGGGCACTGCGGGCGACGGCAGCATCCCGAATGACGGATTGCCGGGCGGGGGTGGACCAGGCGGCTACGATGGTGGTCAGGGGGGGCCGCTACAAGGGCGGATTGGCGGGTCGGGNNGGGCTCTTCCCTTACACTTCCGCCAACGCCAGCGGTAACTGCGCATCCTCCGACGTGAACCCTGGAAACGGGAGGCCGGTTGCGTCGGGCGGGGCGGGCGGTGGATTTGCCAATCAAGGCGGGGCTCCGCAGATCTGCGCCTCGCAATCGGGTAGCCCGACGGTAGGTGGCGCCTACGGCGCAGCGGCCCTGTTGCCATTGGTTGGGGGTTCGGGCGGTGGTGGCGGTGCAGGTGGCGTAGGGTTCGTCGGTTCGGGCGGCGGCGGTGGTGGCGGCGCTTTGCTCATTGCGTCGTCGGGCACCGTGAACGTGACCGGCAGTCTGCTGGCGGGAGGCGGCGGCGGGGGCACGGTGACGGGCAGCGGAGCAGGTGCGAGCGGTGGCGGCGGCAGTGGCGGCGCGATTCGCATTATCGCCACCACGATCAGCGGCAACGGGACGATCAACGCCCAGCATAACAACGGCGGGACTGTCACGACGCTGCTTCAACCCGGATACCTAGCGACGACAGGTGGCGCCGGCTCTGACGGCCGCATTCGTCTCGAAGCCGAAACGCTGCTGCGTACTGCCGCAACGGCACCCATTCACACGGTGGCAGCACCTGGTCCAATCTTTGTCTCCGGGCAGCCGACGCTGAGTATCACCAGCGTCGCGGGGGTGGCCGCGCCCGCCAACCCGACGGGAGTGGCAGACATCCAATTCCCCACGAATGTCAGCAATCCGGTTACGGTCACGGTCGCCACGACCGGCGTACCGCCGGGCAATACCGTCAAGTTGCTGCTGACGCCGCCAACGGGCGCCATCGTTACGGCGACCAGCAGTGCGCTGACCGGCAGCACGACCAGCGCCACGGCGAGCGCCAGCATCACTCTGCCCGCCGGTGCGAGCACGCTGCAGGCAACCATCACCTACACCGTTATCGCCAGCCTCGGCGACACGCTCTCGCGGTATGCGAACAACGAGCGCGTGGGAAAGATCATGCTAGTGGCTACCTTGGGTGGCCGCAGCGAGACGAATATGATCACGGTGTCGGGGAAGACCTACCCCGCCCCCGCTGCAGCGTTGCTAGCGCTGGGGGGTTGAGCATGCACGGTCGACAACGCCCGCGCAGTTGCATGGCCGCAACCCTCCTGCCTGTCGCATAGCCGGACACTGCCAGAATCATGCGACTCCATCGCGCCCTCGCCCCATTGCGCGGTTCCCGTCCCGGGATGCGGCGCGCTCGTGCACGGACCGCGTGCGGGCTCGCATGTCTTGTGGCGCTGGTTGCACTTCCGGCCCGTACCGCGAATCTCACCATCGCGGACGACGTGGTCGTGAAGTTCGCGGCGGGTGCCGCCATGACGGTGCGGGACGGCATGCAGACGGGTCTTCGCGTGCAATTCACCAGCATTCGCGACGACGCCGACGGCGGCCAGACGGGGCCGGTGGTGCAGACGCCTGCTGCTGGCGACTGGCAGGGACTCAAGGTCGAGGCCTCGGTGATGCCTGCGAACCTTGGCCTCACCGGCCTCACGCTCCGTTTTGCCGGCGCCCAGGGGGCAGCGGCCCTGGAT
The DNA here is from genome assembly GCA_003153335.1 of Betaproteobacteria bacterium. Lineage (GTDB taxonomy): Bacteria > Pseudomonadota > Gammaproteobacteria > Burkholderiales > Casimicrobiaceae > PALSA-1005. Next base: position 14,140 of record PLYG01000574.1, read on the forward strand.
ATGCGAAGGAATGCGTTCACCTTCACGTCGCTGTGGATTGGTGACAGCGTGACCGGCGTGCGAGTGACAGACGGCAGCGCGGCGAGCTTCGCCGCGACCAGTCTGATCGGTAACCAAACCGGCATGGAAGTCGACCGCGGCGCAACCCCGAACATTGCCACATCGGACATCCACGGCAACGCGCTCTACGGAATCAACAACAAGACTCCGGCGACCATCGTGCAGGCGACGGGCAACTGGTGGGGTGCCAGTTCCGGTCCATTCGACCCAAGCGTCAATCCGGGCGGCACCGGCGACAAGGTCAGTGCCGGGGTCAACTACGGTCAATACGCGGCGGCCCAGCCGCTCTACGCATGCAGCGTTACCTCGGCGAGCGGCTACACGGTCACGGTGTCGAACGTCACCCTCGCGCTGGCCTGCACCAACGCGGTGAGTGTTCGCCTGAGCGAGAGCACAGACTTTGGCAGCATTGCGTTTACGGCCATGAGCGCGATGGCCGCGTTCACCCTGTCCACGACGCCAGGCAACAAGACCATCTACGCCGAGTACCGCGGCAGTGGCGGCAACACGCTGGTCGTGGCGCTGCCGCAGCCTATCCTTTATGTGCCGAACGTGCCGACGGTGGCGCTGACGGCACCGGCGGCGAACGCCGTACTCAACGTGAGCACGACGATCACCGCCGCGGCGAGCGATGCGCTGGGCGTCACCAAGGTCGATTTCTATATCGATGATGTGTTGTTGCAATCGCTGCCCAACCCGCCGTACTCCGTGTTTTGGAATATCACCAACGTCGCCAACGGTGCGCACACGATCAAGGCGATCGCCACCAACACCGGCGCGCAGACCGCGACCGATACGCGCAGCGTGACCGTCGCCAAGGTGGCGCCGACGATCGCCAGCGTGCAGGTTGGCGGAGTGCCGCTGGTAGGCGGGACGACCATCACCGCGGCGGGCTTGCTGACCGCGCAAGTGAGCGGGCCCAGCGGAGTCGCCTCGGTGCAGACCACGCTCGACGGCAGCGTGGTCGGTGGCGGCAACTCGTCCGGGACCCAGTATGCAATTCAGCTTAGCTTTAGCGGTATCGCCAACGGCGGCCATACGCTGACCTTGACCGCCACCGATACGTTTGGCGACAGCAGCACGCTGTCGTTGAACTTCACCCTGGCCATTCCTGCCCCGGTGGTGCCGACCATCACCTCGCCCAGCACGGGCGCCACGGTACGCCAAGCGAGCGTGGGCGTAGCGGGTACGGCCACGGTAGGCAGCAGCGTGCAGCTCTACCGCAATGGCGTCGCGAACGGCAGTCTGTTGGCGGTGGGTAGCGGCGGCACCTTCTCCGGCACGCTCACCCTGGCTGGCGAAGGCAGCTACACCATCACCGCTGACGCGCGGGACAGTCGGGCCACCAGCGCGCTGAGTGCGCCGGTGCAAATCACCTATACGATCGCCGCACCGACCGTGGTCATCACGAGCCCAGCGGCGAACGCGACCCTGAGCAGCGCAGCGGATTTCAACGTCTCCGTGGTCGATGCGGTAGGTATCCAGAGCGTGGTCCTGGCCATCGACGGCACCACCGTCGCCACCCTCAGCGCAGCGCCTTACACCTACCATTGGGATGTGACCCAGGCCAGCAACGCGCTGCACACCCTGAGCGCGGTGGTCACCAATCTGGCCGGCAAGACGGCGCAGGATGCGCGCACGGTTACCGTGCAGAATGCGCCACCGCCGCCGCCGCCCGTCGTCACCCGCTATACCGGTGAAGTCGCTGCCATCAGTCCGCCCAGCTCCTACGGCGAGCAGCCCATCGTCATCAGCGGCCGCGCCAAGGATCGCAGCACCGGCGCCTCAGTGCCCAATGCCGCGCTCAGGATCGTGCTGCAAGTCGCCGGCTTCCAGCGCAAGATCAATATCGGGACGGACGCCGCCGGCAACTTCAGCTTCAGCTTCGTGCCGCAAACCACCGACGCCGGGACCTACGTCGTATCGGTCATCCATCCCGAGGAGACGACGCTGCCTAACCTCGGGCAATTCGCGATCAATCGGTTGAGCTTCAGCCCCACCACGGTAAATTTGAGCGCGATCAAGGATTTCGCCCAGCCGTTCACTATCAACGCCACGGTGAGTGCGGGCCTGGGTGCAGCAGGGGTGCACTTCCAGTTGGA
>PLYG01000228.1:0-175 GCA_003153335.1 Betaproteobacteria bacterium
CCGGATTGCCGATCACGCCCGAACGCGGCGCCTGGAAATGACAGTCGCTCGCCAGCGGCGCCGTCTCCGTCGAGCCCCAGGCCGTGACAATGGGCAGGGGGCGGCCCAAGGTTTGCACGGCCAGTTCTCCGAGGGCTTCCCACAGATGCTGCGGCAGCGCCGCGCCCGCGTAGAA
>PLYG01000228.1:224-5236 GCA_003153335.1 Betaproteobacteria bacterium
GATTGGCGCCGAAGGTGTGGCTCCAGGGCAGCCAGTCGACAATGACCGGCGGCTCGGCGGCCAGAAATGGCCACGTCTGGGCGCGGGCTTGCTGGTTGGCGCACAGCATCCGGTGCGTATTGATCACGGCTTTGGGCTCGCCGGTCGACCCCGAGGTGAACAGAAACTTGGCGATGGTGTCGGGCGTCACCGTGGCGCTGGCTTTGGCCACTGCGGCGGTGCCGCCGAGTGCGTACAGCGCGGCGATGGGCGTCGCGCCCCCTGCGGGCACGCCTAAGCTTCCCGCAACAATCTCGGCATCGTGCAAATCGCGCACCGCGGCCAGCGCCGCGTCGTAGCGCGCCTTGTCCGCGACAAAGATCAGTCCGGGCCGCAGCAACGCTACAATTGCCTTGAGCTTGCCGAAGTCCTTCGATTGCAGCGAATACGCCGGCGACAGGGGCGCGACGGCAATTCCGACATGCAGCGCCGCGAGCATCAACAGCGCATGCTCGACGCCATTGTCGGAGAGGATCGCGAGCGGCCGCTCGGCCGCGAGATTCCTTTGCAACAGCCCGGCCGCAAGCCGCTGCACGCGTTGCGCGGCCTCGCCATACGTCACGCGATGCCACTGGCCATCCGCGCCGCGTTCGAACAGGAAAGCGCGGTCCGGCTCTCTCCCCCCCCAGGTCTCCAGCCACTCGCCGATCCGCGCCGGATAAAGCTGCAGGGGTACGGGTGAGCGCAGCAGCAGCGTGCCGTCAGCGCGCCGCTCCACCTCGACGGCAGGCGGCGCAAACAACGTTCCGCGCTCCCGCGCAGGCCGGCTCATCGCGGAATCGATCAGCCGGCGCCGATGACCGTTGCGCGCGATCGTCCGCTTTGCATCTCCCCGCCCCGAACGTGACATGAAAATAAAGTATAGCATTGGCCCCAGGCGATGCCTCGTACGCCTTGTCCGCATACTCCAGCTACGCCGGAGATCCGCCCGGCAATGCCGAGATTGATCCAAACCAAGATATGATTGGAGGGCGTCCGCATAATGGTCCGGCGGCAGAGTCGGGCTCCCCGGTGCGCAGCCCGGCGCGTACCGGGCTGCGCACCGAACCGTCAGGGAATCGCACCAGGCCACAACAGAAATCGCACGGCTCACCGTCCGGGGATCTACCACTTCATGCAAGCACCTGTCATCAAGGTCGATTCATTTCTCGCCAATATCCCACTGTTCAAGGAATTATCCGAGGAGGAGCTGGCGCGGCTCGCCCTGTCGACGCGGCCGTTGCGGGTCGCGCGTTCCGAAATTCTTTTTCAGCGCGGCGACATGCCGCGCGGTTTTTACATTGTCGTGTACGGCCAGATCAAACTTTCGTTTTCCACGGCGCGCGGCGACGAGAAAGTGGTCGAGCTGATCGGTCCCGGCCAGAGCTTTGGGGAAGCGGTGATGTTCATGGAGTGCCCGCATGTGGTCACGACCCAGGCGCTGACCGATACGCTGGTGCTGCATGTGTCGAAGGAGGCGGTGTTGGAGGAATTGCAGCGCGATCCGCGCTTTGCGCAACGCATGATCGCCGGGCTGTCGCTGCGTTTGCACAGCCTGATGGCGGACCTGGAAACCTTTTCACTGCGCTCGGCCACACAGCGGGTGATCGGCTATTTGCTGCGTGACAGCGGTGACGGGATAGGAACCGAAGGCGCGCTCCAGGTCACCCTGCCCGCCGCCAAGGGCGTGATCGCGTCGCGGCTGAATCTTACCCAGGAACACTTTTCGCGCATCCTGCACGGACTGACCTCGCAAGGGCTGGTCGAGGTCCGCGGGCGGCTGATCCACATCAGCGATGTCGCCCGCCTGCGCAACTACTCCGACTGACCGCCCGGTGCAGCCGGGGGCGTCTCCCACATTTCAATTTCGAAGCGCCCATCCGGAAATGAGGACGTCTTGTATTCGTAGGCGTTGTTCAGCAGGAACCGGTACAGAGGCATCGGTTCGCGATTGATGATCAGCCTCACCTTCTCGCCTTCGGCCAGGTCGGCCAGCGCGTCGATGACGCGCTCGAATGGCGCGGGGGGCTCCAGATTGCGGGCGTCGATGATTTTCATGATCTGGGTTTCTCCTTTGGCCATGACAGACTGACCAGCGCAGCGAGCAGCAGCGCGGCGCCGAAACTGTGCAACACCGCTAACGGCAGCGGTCGCGCGATCAGCACGAGGCTGGCGCCGAGCAACCCCTGCACCGCCAGCAGAAGGATGAACGCACTGGCGGCGATCACGATCAGCACCAGCAGCGTGGTGATCCGCGATGCGTGGCGCAAGGGTACCGGGTTCACCGGCTGGCCTCGCGCGCGGAACCGGCCCGCATCGCCTGGAACATGATCAACAGGAACAGCAGGCCGCCGGCGATGGCGATCAGTCCGCCTGCGCCCATCATCCCCATGCCGAAGACTTCGCCGCTGCTTTTCAATACCTGCGAGGCGCCCGCGACTTTGCGCTGCACGCCGTATCCGCCCGACCATACCAACCCGACGATATGCAGCAACTGGCCGCCGCCGTAGAGCACCGGCTGCCACGTCGCCAGCCGCGTTCGCGGCAGCGCGAACCCGAACTGCGGCAGCAGCGCATAGGCAAGTCCCATCAACGCCAGCGTCACGCCGACGATCGCGCCATGGTAGTGCGCGGGGATCCGCACGTCGCTGCCGTTGATCACGAAGCCGATCGCACCGCCGATCGAAAACAGCAGCATCGATGCCACCAGCGCCGCCCGCAACGGCCGGCCCTCCGGGGTGATCGGCTCCGCACGTGCCAAGCCCGCAACGACCGCCAGCCCGACCGGAAGGATCGCAACGCCGCCGCCGAAACGCATCAGCCAGGTCAGCATCCGGTTGTGCTCTTCTGCGGCGACCGGCCATGCCAGATAGATCACCGGCACCGCGAACACCGACGCGAGCGCCACCGCAAACAACAGCACGGCAAGGCGCGGCGACAGCGGCAGGCGGGCGCCGGCCAGGCTGGCCAGCCACAGCCACGCGACCAGCATCAGCAGGGTCCACGTGAACTGGATCACGTGGCCGCTGCCCCAGAACAGCATTTCGTAATAGGGCTTGGCGATCAGCAGCGGCGGCGTCTCGATCCAGGACCACACCAGCGCCAGGCACGCGATCGCGCCCGACACCACCGCGGCATTCAAACCGAAGCGCAACGCGCCGGCGCCATCGAGCGGAATGCCGATCGGGAGCGGCGCGAGCATCCCGCGCAAGGTCAGCAGCAGAAAGCCGAAGCCGAAGACCGCGAGACCAGCCAGAAATAATGGGGCGTCGAGCACCGGCACGTAATTGCTCATCACCGGCGCGCCACGTCCGAAAAACGGCGCCGCGGCGATGATCAGCGCGCCGGCGATCGCGACGGTGAGCGCGACCCAGGCCATTCCGACCAGCCGCGCACTGCTGTTCAGCGTCCACAGCATGCCGGCAAAAGCGATGAACCAGACCAGCACGGACAAATCCACGTGCACGACCAGCGCGACGTGAAAAAAATCGGCCACTGGAAAGAGCTGGCTGAGCCCGGGGGTGCGCGCCAGTACCAGCAGGATAGCGAACACCCCGGACACAACCAGCGCCGCCAGCCCCAGCACCAGCCAGCCGAGCGCGATCGCGCGCCGCGCGTCCCGCGGCATCGGCAGCGCATAGTGCGCACCGCCGTAGGCGCTCCATGCCCGCGCGCCGAAGCCGCCGGTCCAGGCCCGCAGAGCTTCCCGTTTCATTGGATCAGGATCCCGCCCCGTTCGGCATTGAAGTCGATCAGCACGACCTGCCCGGCCACGGCGCTGATCTTCTGCTCGCGCTCGAAATTGAAGCCCGCCACGCGCACATCGTCGTTGAACTGCACTTTGAGCTGGTGTTCGCCCGCCGTGATCGGAACGCGCCGGTAGCCCGCGGCCGCGCCGTCCCTGGACAAACCGGAGGGCGAGAAGGTGTCGTCGATCAGTGGGCTGCCATCGAACTCCACCCGCACGCGCACCGGCGAACGCTCACGTGGGCAATCCATTTGCGCACGCAACTGCGCAGGCATTTTCGCCAGCTCCTCGGCCGAGCGCTGCCGGCACTCGACGGTAATCTTTCCGGGATGTTTGAACGACAGGCGGAGCAACGCGGCATCCGGGGGCAAATGTCGATAGCGCGGCGCTGTCGAAAAGTAGCCGATGAACAGCGCAAACAGCGCATACAGCGCGACCTGCCCGGCGTACCGAAAAACCTTAGTCATGCTGTGTCAGCTCCCGGGTTGAAGAGCCGGGTCCGGCACCGGGCGCGCTTTGCCGCAGCGTCGCCCGAAAGGCGATGACGGCGTCAGCCAGCGCCGTCGCCTCCACGCACTCCACCACGCGCAGACGGTCCCCCGGAACGCCGCTGCGCAGATGCGGCTCGCGCGCGCCGGCAATGCGTTCCCTCAACCACCTGGACCCGAAGCGGAACTCGCAATCGCCATCGCCGCATGCCGCAACCAGCACCCCGCTCGCTCCGCTCTTCAGCGCGAACTCGATGAATGCGGGCGGCAACATTGCGATGCACAGCAGTTCGAGCACGGCGGTGTCCGGTCCGCCCAGATGCGCGGCAGGTGTGCCACGGCCGCAAGCGAACACCACGACTTTCACCCGACCCTTCAATACCGCGATCGACGCCAGCAAACGGCGGCGCAAAAGGTCGATCGGGAACTGCGGCATGTCGATCCCGGTCGAGAGCGTCGCAATCGAACGGAACGGGGTCGACGAGGGGCAGGCGCCCGCGCAAATTCCGCAACCGGCGCACGCGTCATCGAGCACCCGCGCTTGCTGCGCACCGGGTCGCCCGGCCGGGTGCGGCACCATGATCACAGCGCCATAGGGACAGTCGGCAAAACAAAAGCCGCAGCCACTGCAATAGCGCGTATCGACCCGGGCGACCGGAGCGGTCGTGGCCGGCCACAGCCAGGGCAGCGCAGCGAGCAACAACGTCACCATTCCCAGCAACAGCCAGACGTCCGCCGCCGACCAGTGATACAGCAGC
>PLYG01000352.1 GCA_003153335.1 Betaproteobacteria bacterium
CGCCAAGCTGCGCGAGGAAATGCAGATCGAGCTGATCAGCCTGCAAAAGGAGGTCGGCATCACCTTTGTGTATGTCACGCACGATCAGACCGAGGCGCTCGCGCTCTCGCATCGGATCGCGGTGATGAACAAGGGTCGCGTCGAGCAAATCGATGAACCGTCGCGGATCTACGGTTTCCCGCGCTCGCGCTTTGTCGCGGATTTCATCGGACATTGCAACGTGTTGTCGGGCAAGGTTCTCAACAACGAGCATGGCGTCATCGGCATCGACGTGGACGGTCTCGGGCGGGTCAAGGTTACCGTGGCCTCGGGCTGCAAGAGTGGCGACCAGGCATCGCTGGCGCTGCGGCCGGAAAAAATCAGGATACGAAGACCCGATACGCCTGGCCAATCGGACAACCATTTCAGTGGTGCGGTGCAGGGAATGCTCTATATGGGCGACGTGACCGTGTACATGGTGCACACCGACGCGGGCGGCAAGATCGAAACGCTGCTGGCGAATTCGGCTTCCGGGCGCACGCGATTCTTCGAGATCGGCGACCGCGTCGACATCGGATGGGCAAGCGACGCCGGGCACTTTCTGGAGGGCTAGACGATGGCCCTGCGCGCCGGCGAGAGAAAATCGAGATGGCTGGTCAGCGGTCCACCGCTGCTGTACCTGATCGCTTTTTTTGCGCTGCCTACGCTGATCATGGTGCTGGCGTCATTCCGTTCGCCTGGTGAATTCGGCGGGCTCGCGCCGCTGCAGGGCGATGATGGCGTTCTGGACCTGAATCTGGACAGTTATGCCCGGTTCTTCGCCGAACCGATCTACGCCCAGATCTTCCTCAAGTCTGTAGTCACCGCATTGCTCACCACGGTAATCTGCCTGCTGCTTGCCTATCCACTGGCGATGGTCATCGCGCGCAGTCCGAAACGGCGCCGCGATATGTTGTTGTTGCTGGTCATCCTGCCGTTCTGGAGCAATTTTCTGATCCGCGTTTACGCCTGGATGATCATCCTGGGGCCGCAGGCCGCGCTGGCCAACGGAGTCAACTGGTTGCTTGCGCTGATGGGCGCCGATCCCGTCTCGCTGCTGTTCAGCCCCTTTGCGGTCCTGGTATGCCTTGTCTACGTGCATCTCCCGTTCATGGTTCTGCCGCTGTACGCGAATCTCGAAAAACATGATCAGTCCCTGCTGGATGCCGCGCAGGACCTCGGGGCCAGCGGCTGGCAACGGTTCTGGCGGGTCACGTTCCCGTTGTCGCTGCCCGGGGTGTATGCAGGCGCTGCACTGGTGTTCATTCCGGCCCTGGGTATATTCGCGATCCCCGATATTCTCGGCGGGCCGAATGACAGCCTGATCGGAAACCTTATCAAGCAACAATTCCTGGAGACGCGCGATTGGCCTTTCGGCAGCGTCTTGTCGATCGTGCTCACGATCGCGGCGCTGGCGCTGGCGGGGCTTGCCGCATGGGTCGGCCGCACCGGCGGACGCGGCCAGGGCGGCCGGCGTGCGTAAGCCCTCGAAGTGGTTATGGGCAGCCGCCCTTTTCGGGTACGCCTTTCTGTACCTGCCGCTGGTGATTGTCATCGTCTATTCGTTCAACGATTCGCGGCTGAATGCGGAATGGGTCGGCTTTACGTTCGACTGGTACAAGAAGCTCTTTGACGACAACGAGATGCTGGCTGCGGCCGGCAATTCGCTGCTCATCGGGATGGTGGCAAGCGCGGTGTCGACGGTTCTGGGCACGATGGCCGGCGTCGCGTTGCACCGGCAGCGTCTGCGCCTGCTGTCGGTGCTGGTGCTGACACCGATTGCCATCCCGGAAATCCTGATGGGCGTGAGTTTGCTGATATTCTTTGTGTTGCTCAACTTTACGCTGGGGCTGGTCTCGGTGACGCTTGCCCATATTGCGTTTTGCATCGGATTCGTGGCCATCGTCGTGCGCTCGCGTCTGGCCGGAATGGACGAAAGCCTGACTGAGGCGGCGCGCGACTGCGGGGCCACCCCGGCGCTGGCGTTCCGTTATGTGACGCTGCCCCTTATCATGCCCGGCGTGATCGCAGGCGCGCTGATGGCCTTTACGCTTTCGATCGACGATTTCGTCATCACCTTCTTTACCGCGGGCGCCGGCACGTTGACACTGCCGCTGCAGATCTATTCGATGATCAAGATATCGGTCACGCCGGAAGTCAACGCCGTCTCCACGCTGCTGATGCTGCTGACGCTGGCGATGATCGTGGCGGCGTCGAAGCTTTCCCCCGAAATTATTCAATCCAGTAAGGAGACCTCGTCATGAAAATGAAATTTCAGTGGAGGCTAATGCGCGCAGTGCGTTATGCCGTAACTAAAACGCAGTTTCAGTGGAGGCTAATGGGCGCAGTGCGTTATGCCGNNGCAGTGCGTTATGCCGTAACTAAAAGACTGGTGACCGCATTGCTGTTCGCGAGCCTTCCCGTCGTTTCTGCCTCGGCGGCGGATCAGCTCCATCTTTATAACTGGAACAATTACATCGCGCCGGAGACGATCAAGCGCTTCGAAGAGTCATGCAAGTGCGAAGTGGTGCAGACCTATTATTCGGATAACGAGGAACTGCTGGCCAAGCTGGCTGCGGGCGCCAAGGGGTACGATATCCTGGTCCCGACCGGCAATGCGCTGCAGACGCTGATCCACCAGGGTGCGCTCAAGGCCGTTGACAAGGCGCAGTTGCCAAACCTGAAGAACATCGCCCCGGCCTACCTGAACACCGAATTCGATCCGGGCAACAAGTATTCGGTGCCGTATGCGATGTCGATCACACTGATCGGCTACAACGACGAAAAAATCAGGGAACTGGGAATTCCGACCGATACGTGGGCTGCGGTCTTCGATCCGAAAATCCTCGAGAAGCTGAAAAAACGGATCACGGTGCTGGACAGCGCCAACGAACTGTTTGCCGCCGCGCTGAAATACCTTGGCTATTCGGCGAACGACGTGGATGAGGCGCACTGGAAACAGGCGGCCGACACGATCAAGAAGGCGAAACCATACTGGGCCGCGTTTAACGCTTCGTCGTACATCAAGGAACTCACCGTCGGGAACATCTGGCTGGTCCATGGCTACTCGAACGACATCTTCCAGGCAAACCTGGACGCGCAGGCGGCGGGGAGGAAATTCCGGATTGTGCACGCCCTGCCGAAGGAGGGCGCCGTGCTCGCGCTCGATAACATCGTGATTCACAAGGATGCGCCGCGTCCCGACCTGGCGCACAAGTTCATGAATTTCATGCTCGATGGCAAGAATTCATCGGAACTTACCAACCTGATCGGCTCCGGCAACCCGAACGCTGCCGCCATGCAATACATCAAACCCGAGATCGCAAAGAATCACGCGATTTTCCCGGATCAGGCGACGCTCGCCAAGCTCGAACAGTTGAAGGATCTCAACGTCAAGCAGCGCCGGCTGCGGAGCAGGCTCTGGACCGAGATCAAGGCGGCGCGTTGACTGCGCTGTGGTGACGATGGCCGACGCAAAAGTGCCGTACCGCAGCCTGCTCACGGTCAGGGCTCTCACCCCGTCGCTTGCCGGCGATTTTCTGGGGTTTTTCGACCATGAGCGCGGGCCTGCCTTTGCCGACAATCCGGAGTGGGCCAATTGCTATTGCCAGTTCTACCACACGCCGAAAGCGGTCGATTGGGCGGCGCGAGGAGGCGCTGACAATCGCGCCGCAATGGCGGGCCGGATTGCGGCAGCGGAGATGGAGGGCTTTCTCGCATACGCTGGAGGGACAGGCGACGGCACCCGCGAAGTCGTCGGCTGGCTGAACGCGCAGCCGCGCAACAAGTTGCCGCATTGCTTCGACCGGATGCGCCTGGCGCCGACACCGCTCGAGTTGCCGGATTTCAAGGCTGCCCAAATCGTCTGCTTTGTGATTCATCCGCAATGGCGGCGGCGCGGCGTGGCGCGCGCACTCCTCGATGCCGCATGCGAGTCGCTGGCGCGGCGCGGCATCGAGAGTATCGAGGCCTATCCGTTCAAGGCCGGCGACAGCGAGGCAGCCACTGACCACTACCATGGCCCGTTGCCGCTTTTCATCGAGGCGGGATTCGGCATCGTTCGGGAAGAGCCGACCATGACGGTCGTACGCAAGTCATTGACGCCGCCCTGATGCCGCCGCGGTCGACACTGCCGCACTTCCTCACCGCGCTCTATGCGCTGCTGATCGTTCACGCCAGCCTGCAGCCCTTCGCTGGCTGGCTGCCTCCGGTGCCCGGGACACCGTTCTTTCTGCGGGCGCCGTGGCCGCGCTTCAATCTGCCCGATGTGATTATCAACGTGTTGGCGTATGCACCACTCGGTCTCGCCGCCACCTGGATGAGTGGCCGCGATGCATCGGTGGGCCGCGCCGCGTTGCGTGCGATTGCCTGGTGCGCGCTGCTCAGCCTGGCGATGGAATGGGCGCAAATGTATCTGCCGGTGCGCCGGGCCAGCACGATCGACTGGCTGGCCAACGTGTCCGGGGCGGCAATCGGCGCCTGCCTCGCCGCCTCCATCATGAGCCGTCCGCATTGGCGCCGCCGCCTGCGGCGGTGGCGCGAAGAGGCCTTCCTGGGCGGGCGACTGGGAGACTTCGGGTTGACCTTGCTCGTGCTGTGGTGGGTGATGCATGTCAATCCCGCGATCGCGCTGTTCGCGGCGACCTTTCAACCGGATGTTGCCGTCGCCATCGATCAGGCGACCGTCCTGCTCGAGGCCGCGCAGACCGGACTCAATTTTCTCGGCGTGCTCCTGTTTGTCGCATTGTTGCTCCGGCGGCGCGAGTATTTCGGCGTGGTCGCGGTGCTGTTCATCGGCGGGTAGCTGGCCCTCAAGGCCAGCG
>PLYG01000339.1 GCA_003153335.1 Betaproteobacteria bacterium
CGGCAGAAACGCATCGAAGTGGTTGCCGTTCTGAATTTCGTAATACCGCAGGTTGCTGTTGGCACCCTCCACCTTGGAGTTGAAGGCGACATAGGCGCGCGACGCGTGGTTGACGGGCAGGAGCGTGTCGCTGCGGCCCTGGACAAAGATCGCCGGCTTCCCGCGCAGATTGCCGGTCAGCAGGACATCGGCCATGCCCGTACGTGCGCGCTGGCTGTTGGTGGCCGCAGTGCCGGCTAGTGCCGCACCGGTAACCGTATCGACCCCGGTGATCATGTTGCGCAGGCAGAGCAGACCGTCGAGCGCGCCGTCCATACGGTTGGTCGATGGCGATATACCGACGTGGTAAAGCTTGGCGCCACCCACCGAGTCGTTGTAAATGACATCAGCGCCGGTATTCAGACCATTGCTGGTCGCGAAGAGCTGGGTCTGCGTTGCGGCCTGCGCCGCTACATTGCCCGTCGCATCGATGTTGGCGAGACTGAACCCGCAGATGTTGTCGCCGGCCGAGAACCTGCCGTAGGCCGAGACATAGCCGAACGCGACGTAAAGGTCGGCCAGACGATAGTGCGACGCGTGCAGCGCATTGTTGTTTGGATCCGTCCAGCCATAAGCCTGCATCTTGGCCAGTGCGGCATCGGCCTGCAGCGCGGTAGTCGTTCCGGTGACGAGGCCCTTGTCAGCCAGGCTTTGACAGCGGTTGGTGGCGATGGTCTGCAGCTCCACCCCACCCACCTGCGTCAGCGCGCTGCCCAGCGGCGCGGTGCCGAAGCCGAACCATCCTGGGCGAATCCCGTTCGGGGCCTGGGCACTGGCAGAAATCGACGCACACGGCTCATAGAGCATCCGGTAGGTGAAGTAATCGATCGCCTGCTTGCCGGCGTTGGGAACGGCCGCGCCGTTGAAATTGACAGTCACCCCGCTCATGCTGTTTGGTTGCGCATTGGGTTCTGAAACGGCCAGACCGTCGATCAGCCCCTCGGTGTCCTGCTCCAATGCCTGCACCGATTCGCCGCCGCCATTGGACGCCGAGGAAGCGATGACGATGGTGTTCTCGGCCTTGATAGTCCTGAGATGCTTGCCGCTGTTGCCATCCACATCGGAGAACTGCTCGTTCAGCGCCCAGAACGCCAGGCGGATGCTGTCAAGGGTGTTCTGGCCCCAGTCCTTCTCGGGATTCTGTTGCGAGTGAATATGCTTGTAGGCAATCCGGTTGGGGAATGCCGCGTTGAACGCCGTCAGGGCCGACCCGGTGAGGTCGGAGGCAAAGTGCGCGGCAGTGCCGGCGCTGGCGCGGGTGACCAGGCGGCCGTCGATCAGGTTGACCTTGTCCGAGGCGAGATCGTGATAACCGACGCCCTTGCCGGCATCGGTATAGGCCACGGCGCAGCCATGTTTGAGCCCCCAGTCACCGGCGGTCCCAATCCCCCCATAGACGCCGCGCGATCCGGACGACGGTCCCGCGACGATGCATGGATTGTTTTTATCAAAGCTGGCGGGGATCTGCACCATCAGCGTGACGTTTTTCTTGTGGGTGCCGTCGTCGGCGTAGGCGATGGTTTCCTTGCCGGCAATCTTGCCCTCGCCCAGGGTGTCATTGCCATTGACGTCGATATTCGGGCCGTAGAGCGTCCCATAGCCCCCCGCCACTGTCGGATCCAGGATGCCGCGGTAGTTGGTGTAAATCACGCGCTTGCGCAACTCGGCCACCGTCGGGTTGGCGCCATCGACGAATCCCGGTGCGGCGCCACCGAGGCCCGTCTTGCCCAGACCCCCGGTCAGCAGATCATCCGTGACGCCGTCATACGTTACCGGTCCGGCGACGCTGGTAATGCGCGCTGGGAGCACATTCAAATCGGGCGCACTCGTACCCCCGCCACAGGCGGCAATCACCGCGGCGGAAGCAATCGCCACAGCAGTGAGTTTCAGTTGTCCTGGTAGTGCTTTCATATGCGCTGCCTCCTGTTCGCTATAAATTACCGGCATTTTTCCGGCATTCGTCCTAAACGCAGAGGCGATTGCCCGCTGCGCGACCTGATCACTGATTGCGCTGCATGGTAGCGCTGGACAACGGCCGGCAGTTGGGGTATTCAGGCACATTCAGTGTGCAAAAATCCACAGCGGCCAATGAATTGGGATGACCTGCGATTCTTTCTGGAGCTTGCCCGGCTCAAGCGGCTAAACCACGTCGGGCGGAAGCTGGATGTCGATCACACGACTGTTGCCAGAAGAATCGAGCAGCTCGAAGCAGCCCTGGGTTGCCGGCTGTTCGAATCGACTGCCGATGGCTACGTGCTGACCGAGGCCGGCCGGAGGTTGTTTGCGCACGCCGAAACGATCGAGAACAACATTGGCTTGCTGCGCGAAGAAGCGCTGGGGCAGGGTGTGCGGGTCAGCGGTACCGTGCGCATCGGCGCACCGGAAGGATTCGGCACAGCGTTCCTGACTCCCCGGCTCGGGCGTCTGGTCGAAGAGCATCCTGATCTTGACGTGGAGTTGTTGACGCTGCCGCGATTTCCCAGCCTCGCCGCACGTGAGGCAGACATTATCGTGACCCTCGATCCGCCGGAGCATGGCCGCTACATTTCAGCCCGGCTCACTGACTACACGTATGGCCTGTTCGCTTCGAAGGCCTACGTGAAAGGTCACGGCCCGATTCATACGGCGGCCCAACTCAGTGACCACACTCTCGTCGGCTATATCGACGACCTGCTCCTGAGCCCGCAATTGCACTATCTCGACGAGATCATGCCTCAGTATCGGTTGCGCATCGCGTCGTCCGGCATGCTGGCGCAGCTTGCAGCCATTCGGGCGGGATTGGGGCCTGGCGTGCTGACGCACTATCTTGCAGCGGGTAGCGGACTCGTCCCGTTGCTCCCGAAGGAGGCGATCTGGAAACGGACCTTCTGGCTCGTCACGCATGCGGATTGGTACCGGTTGCGCCGCGTCAGGGCGATCTGGGATTTCATCCGCAGGACCGTCGAAGCCGAGAGTGCCCTGTTCCTGCCGAAGGCAATGCGCGAAACGAGCGCGATCGGCAAGCGCCGAACAGACGTGTCACCCGCTACGACGGCGGTTCCGGTTGATGTCAAGCGGCGCTAGGAGCCTGTCGTATGCGTCAGCAGGTCACGCTACAGTGTTAAGCGCCAGCGCTT
This sequence comes from Betaproteobacteria bacterium, assembly GCA_003153335.1. Classification (GTDB taxonomy): domain Bacteria; phylum Pseudomonadota; class Gammaproteobacteria; order Burkholderiales; family Casimicrobiaceae; genus PALSA-1005. The sequence continues at coordinate 3,156 of PLYG01000339.1, forward strand.
CGACGCGCCGTTGAATCCGCGACAAAGAATGGGCTCAGGACACATGTGTGCGCTGGCGCACGGCTGCGCACAGGGAAAGAACGTAACCTCCCTGAATTCCACCCATGTTTCCGGGATTGCTCCATATGAAAAACTTTCTGATCGCGTTTACGCTGACTGCCGCGTTGTTGCTGCTCGCATTCTCCGCTCCGGCCTCAGCGCGCCTCACGCAGCTCACGCCCGAGGCGGTCAACGACGCCGGTTCAATCGAGCGGCCCGGCCCGAAATCGAAACGCGCCGCGCTGTTGCGCACCCAGGTTCTCCTCGATCGTGCGCATTTTTCTCCCGGCGAGATTGATGCCTCGCCTGGTTCGAACCTGAAAAAGGCCATAGCCGCGTTTCAGAAAAGCAATGAATTGAATCCTTCCGGCACGATCGATAAGCAAACATGGATGGTGCTGAATCAGGATAGCGCACCGGTTCTTATCGAATACACGATCGCCGCCGCCGATGTTGCCGGTCCGTTTACCGAGATCCCGGCAGACTTGATGGAAAAATCCAGGTTACCGGCGCTGGGATTCACGTCGCCGGCAGAAGCACTGGGCGAAAAATTCCACGCAAGCCCGAAGCCGTTACAGCAACTGAATCCGCGCAAGAATCTCGGACGCGAGGGTGAGGCGATCGTCGTGCCGAATGTCGAGGCGACCGCGCCGCTGCCCAAGGGCGCGAAACTGATCGTCAACAAAAACGAGTCGACGATCACCCTGCTCGATGCATCGGGCAAGACCCTTGCTCACTACCCGGCGAGCGTCGGCAGCAAACACGATCCGCTTCCTCTGGGCAACTGGAAGGTTCTGGGCGTCGCCAGGAATCCGTCATTTCACTACGATCCGAAGTTGTTCTGGGACGCCGATCCGAACGCGAAAAGCACCAAGCTTCCGCCTGGGCCGAACAATCCGGTGGGTGTCGTATGGATAGATCTATCCAAACCGCATTACGGCATTCACGGTACCCCGGAGCCGTCCACCATAGGCAAGACGCAGTCGCACGGCTGCATTCGCTTGACCAACTGGGATGCCGCGGCTCTGGCGCAGGCCGTATTTTCGGGAATGCCGGCAATCCTGCAGGAGTGATCTCGCGATGCGCAACAGTCACTTGAGCGATCCGCGATGACAAAGATACTGATATTCGGTATCGGAATGCTATTCGGTGCGGGCCTCACTGCGTATTTTTTTGTCGCCATGCAACATGGGCCCGCGGCGGCGCCAGCACTCGTCGTTGCACAACCCCCGTCATTGCAACTGGCCCCCGCGCCCGAATCCGACGCAATGCCGCCTGCGACTACCGCATCCACTGCTGGCCCTTTGNNCCGTCTCTGACGTCGCCGGCGGTAACGGACGCCACCGCCGCAGCACCGACTCCGCGGGCTGGCACCTCGCTGCAACAAGTCGCGGCGCAGTCTTCGTTGGTGGTGCCTCCCGCGGATCCGACGACCACTTCTCCAGCGCCAGTCGCGAACGACGTCGCTCCGGCACCGCCTGCAAACGCGCCACAGTCGGGGTCCCTGATTATTCCGGTCGATGGTATCCGCCCCAGCCAGCTGACTGACACATACAACGACCGCCGCGGCGGCGCACGGCCCCACGAGGCGCTGGATATCATGGCGCCGAGGGGAACCCCGGTACTGGCGGCCGCCGACGGCAAAATTGTCAAGCTGTTCGACAGCAAGCCGGGGGGGCTGACCATTTACGAATTCGACCCGAGCGAATCGGTTGCCTACTACTATGCGCATCTGGATCGCTACGCCGCCGGCATTGCAGCGGGGCTACAAGTGAAGCAGGGAGAAGTGATCGGCTATGTGGGCAGCACCGGCAACGCCAGCCCGGACGCGCCGCATTTGCATTTCGCCATATTCAGGCTTGGACCAGAAAAGCACTGGTGGCAGGGTACTCCGATCAACCCCTATCCTCTTCTCGCCGGGCGATAAGATTGGTGGGACAAGTACCAACGTCGGCGGCATGACGCCGG
>PLYG01000477.1 GCA_003153335.1 Betaproteobacteria bacterium
GATTATGATGCCGCAGCGCTGGCGCTCGCCCGGATCGAAGCGCACTACTTCGTTAACCGCATCTTCCTGCCCGAGGGCGCACTGCTCGAGAACGTTGCGCGGATTCGCAATCTGCCGTGCATCATCGTACAAGGCCGTTACGACATCGTTTGTCCGCCGGTCTCCGCGTTCGACTTGCACGCAGCGTGGCCCGAGGCGGAGCTGATCGTCGTGCCCGACGCCGGACATTCGGCCTGGGAGCCCGGCATTACGGCGGGACTCGTCGCGGCGACCGAGCGCATCAAGAGCAGACTGCGCTAGCTGCGCAGCGGTTGCCGTAGCGTGCTGAGGAAGGCCGGGCATCCGCTTGGCCTTCTGCTTGTTTTTTGGCGCATTCCGCATCGACGCATTGGCGACCCGATCCGCCCTCCGGAAGAAAGACCCGTCGGCACGGCATTTGCTTGTAAGAAAACATGATTCACCGAAACTGTCATCGGCGGCATGTACCATTGTCTTTGGTGCGTTGAACCCATGTTGTCCGACAGGCGATGGAAATGACGAATTGGCGGGAATGGCGTGCGAAGCTGGGGGGTCTGTGGCGGCGCTTTGTGCGCCACGTGTCGCGCGCCACGCCCGAGCAATCGCCACCGCTGCCGCGGAGTCTCGACGAGCTTCCGCCGGCGAAGCCGGCGGTCGCCGTTGCGGAGGCCGATGCGGTCACGGCGCCCGGCCCCTCTACGGCGAAGATTCCGCTGCCACCCAAGGCCCCGGAATCCGCATCCGCCACGCCGGGCGTCGAGCGCCGTGCCCCGCGCCCGGCGCCACCCGCGCCGGCCGCGCCCCGCGGCAGGTGGTACAGCGAGACCATGATGGTGGCGGCCGGGCGCATCGACTTGGCACCCTGGGTGCCGCCTGCGCGGACCTATCGCATTTATGAACCCGCGGCGCTGGCGCCGGACCCCTGCCTGTTGGTGGTGCTGCATGGCTGCCGGCAGACTGCGGAAGACATTGCCGAGGGGACACGCCTGAATGAGCACGCCGAGGAGCGCGGCTGGCTGGTCGTTTATCCCGAGCAGGCGATCGCCGCGAACAAATACGGCTGCTGGAACTGGTTCGATCCCGCGAATCAGCGCGGCGACGGTGAGTGCGCGATCATCGTTGCGATGCAGGATGCGGTGCGTTTGCGCTATGGACTGGAACATGCGCACACTTTTCTGGCGGGAATGTCGGCGGGCGGCGCGCTGGTCAGTCTGCTGGCGTTGCGTTATCCGGAACGCTGGGCCGCGGTTGCCATTCATTCGGGGTTGCCTTACGGGGCGGCGACGGACCCGTGGGGGGCGCAACGCGCAATGCGCGAGGGCGCACTGAATCTTGCCGCCGCGCAAACCCTGAGACTCGATTCGAGCGCTGCGGCGGTTCCGGCGCTCATCCTGCACGGCAACGCAGACAATGTGGTCGATCGGCGCAATGCGGAACTGCTGATGCGTCAGTTTTTGGGCTGGAACGGCTATTTCCCGAACGCCGCAGACTGGGACAACGCCGCGCTGCCGCCGGTCGACGACGCGCACCTGAAGACGCCGTACGGCCATTCGTACATCCTGCGCGACTACGGCCAGCCGGACCGGGCGCCGGTGCGCGAATGCGAAGTCGTCGGTATGGGCCACGCGTGGAGCGGCGGCGACAGCGCGCTGCCGTACCATGACGAACTGGGTCCCGATGCGAGCGCGCTGATGGTGGAGTTTTTTGCCGGGATCGCTAATCCGGAACCTTTGAAAGAAATGCCAATCAGTCGACCTTGATGTTTGCGCGCCGGGCCACCTCACCCCACTGGACCAGGGTCTTGCGGGCGAACGCGATCCACTCGTCGCGAGGCTGGTTGTCGACCATCAGGCCGGCGTTGACGAGGCGCTGCTGCATGGCGGGATCGGCAAGTATCTTGTGCAGGTCCGCGGCGACCTTGGCGACAATCTCCTGCGGGGCGCCTTTGGTCACGGCGACGCCGCCCCAACCCTCGCCCGAGAAACCGGGATAGCCGAGCTCCGCGACCGTCGGCACGTCGGGCAGTTGCGGCGCGCGCGTCGCGCCGGTCGAGGCGATCGCCCGGAACTTGCCCGACTTGATGTGCTGCAGGTTCGGGGAAACGCCATCGATGCTGAGCTGTATCGTGTCGCCCAGCAGATCGGTCACCGCCTGCGCGCTGCCCTTGTACATGACGCCCTGGATGTCGATGCCGGCGGTGTACTTGAACAGTTCGCCGGTGAGATGCTGGGTCGTGCCCGCGCCCGGATAGCCCCAGTTGAGCTTGCCGGGCGCCTTTTTCGCGGCGTCGACGATGTCCTTGAGCGAGTGGTAGGGCGACTTGTCGTTGGCCACGATAACCAGCGGATTGCGAAACACCGGCGCGATCAGCACGAAGTCGTTGAACGGGTTGTAGGGCAGCTTCTGGATGATCGCCGGGTTGACGACCATTGCCGCACTCGTGCTCATCAGCAGTGTGTAGCCGTCGGGCCGCGCGTCCCGGGCGGCGAGGACACCCGGAATGGCGGCGCCGCCGCCGATGTTCTCGACGAAGACCTGGTGGCCCCACTCCTTGCTCAACGCTTCGGCGATCAGGCGCGCCGCAATGTCGGTGGCCTGCCCGGCCGGGTAGGGCACGATGAGCCGCACCGGCTTGTTGGGGTACTGGGCGTGCGCCACCGTGCCCAGCGCGCACAGGGCCAAGGCCAGCGCGGCTGCTGCCAAGCGTCGAAGTTGTCGAATCATGGTTGTCTCCTGAGTTGAGGTATGTTTCGCGCGCTCGGGAATCTTGCGCGCAATTTTGACGATCTGGTCGAACGCCACGTCAGGCCATCGCGTGGGGATTCTTGGGATTCTCCGCCGCGAGGCGCATGATCTCCTCGCGCGTGCAGCCCGTGCCGCGATGGCTCTTCACCTCCAGCCCCAAGCGCGCACCGATCTCGTGGGCGGCCGTGGTCACCGCTGCCGGGTCGAGCCCGGTATGGACACCCATCTCTTCGAGCATCGTGACCAGGTCCGCCATCGGGAAGTTGCCGGCCGAGCCGACCGCCGAGGGAATCGCCATGCCGCCGCCGATGCCGCAGATGGCTCCTTCGAGCCAGTGCACGCCGGCGTCGAGCGCCGCGAGGATGTTGGCCGTCGCCATGCCGGAGACGTTGTGGATGTGGAAGCCGAGTTCGACGTCCGGAAACTCCTTGTACAGTCGCGTGTAGAGCCGGCTCACGTGCGCCGGGTCTTCCATGCCGAGCGAGCCCGCGAGGTACTGGCGCTTGATGCCGGCGTTGCGGAAGCGGCCCACGAGGTCGACGACCTTTTCCTCGGGGATCAGGCCCTCGTACGGGCACCAGAATGCCATGCCGAGGGCCATCACGAAAGGGATGTTGTGCTTCTCGGCGATCTGGAACGAGAGGATGTTCTGCTCCACCGCCCGCTCGTTGGTCATGTTCTGGTTGTGGTGCGTGTAGGTCTCGCTCACCGTGATGAGGCCAAGCATCTCGCCCACCTTCGCATCGATGGCGCGGTGCGCGCCGCGTGTGTTGGGCGCCTGGCCGCGGTAGACGACGCCGGGTTTGCGCCTAATGCGCGCGAACACCTCCTCGGCATCGCGCATGTTGGGGACGACCTTCGGGTGGGCGAAGCTCGCCACCTCGACCACGGGGACGCCCAGGTCGGTAAGGCGGTTGCACAGCCACACCTTGTCGTCGGTGGCTATCCATTTGGGCAGGCTTTGCAGGCCGTCGCGCGGGGCGACGTCCACGAGGAGCATCTTGTCGGGGAGCTTCATGGGTCTTCCTGATTGGTAAATCCGTCGAAGGTGGCGAATTGGTCGGCGCTCGCGCGCTCCGTGACCAGCCGGTTCTCGGCCGCATCCGGATCGGCGTAACCGAGCGCCAGCCCGCAGATGATGATTTCGCTGTGCGGGATCGCGAGCTCCTGCCGGATCACCGCGTGGAAGTCGGCAAACGCTGCCTGCGGACACGTGTCCAGGCCGCGGCCGCGCGCGGCGAGCGTCAGGCTGCCGATGAAAATACCGAGGTCGAGCCAGCTGCCGATCTCGAGGTCCTCGTCGAGCGTGAAGATCATGCCGACGGGCGCGCCGAAGAACTCGTAGTTACGCCGGCGCTGCCGTTCAGTGGCCACGAAGTCGCCTTTCCCGATTCCAAGCAAGGCGTAGAGGTCCCAGCCGATCTTGCGCCGGCGCCCGAGGAACGGCTCGCGCCAGTTGACCGGGTAGTAATTCCACTCGCGCCGGTGTTTCCCCGGTCCGTCGCGGTCGAGCGCATCGAGTATGGCCCTCGAGAGCCGCGCGCGCGTCTCGCCGGCGACGACGCGCACTTTCCACGGCTGGATGTTGCTGCCGCTGGGAGCGCGGCTGGCGAACGTGAGCAGCTCCGCCACGGTCGTCCGATCCACGGGTGTGGGCAGGAAAGCGCGCACCGCGCGCCGCGTGAGCAGCGCCTCGTCGGCGGTGAGCGTCTCGCGCCTCATCGCCAGAGGATCCTACGGTACACGAGGGGGGCGAACGCGGCGGGGCGGCGCGCGAATTCGGCCTTGACGCGGCCAGGCTCGATCACGCGCGCAACTCCGAGAGGCACCAGCGAGGCGAGCAACTCGGATTCGTCGTGAACGCTAATCATGGGATTGACGGCTTTGTTCGTTTGTCCGTACAATATGCCCGATGTCGCCCAAACTTGTCAATAGCGCTCTGGAGGCACCGCCCGCGCTACGCCCCTCGACGCGCTACTCGGCACTCGCCCGCCTGCTCACCTCCGAGATCGAGTCGGGCCGCTACAAGGTGGGCGAGAAAATCCCCACCGAAGCCGAGCTGCAGCAGCGCTTCGACGTGAGCCGCTACACCGTGCGCGAGGCGCTCCGGGAGCTGAAACACCAGGGGCTGGTGCTGGCGCGCGCCGGGGTGGGCACTTTGGTGCGCGCCCGGGCACCGCGCACGCGCTTCATGCAGGGGGTGGGCACGCTACAGGAGCTCATCCAGTTCGCCGAAGCCACGCGCATGTGCGTACTCAAGTGCCGCGAGTTGATCGCCGACGCAGCGCTTGCCGAGCGCCTGGGCGTGAAGCCCGGCCAGCAGTGGCACGAGGCTGCAGTGCTGCGCTTCCTGCCGAACGAGTCGGTGCCAGTGGCCTCGATGCGCATCTACGTGCGCCCCGAGCACGGCGACGTCCTCGCGCGGATCGACACCGCGGGCCAGCCGGTCTTCAGCCTGATCGAGCGGTACCACGGCGTACGCATTGCGGAGATACGCCAGCAGATCGTCGCGGTCACCCTCGTGCCCGCCGAAGCGCGCCTGCTCAAGGCGCGCGCCGGTGCTCCCGCGCTCGAGATCGGGCGCCAGTATTTCGATGCCCAGGACCGGATCGTTATGGCGAGCGAGGGCCTCTATCCCAGCAACAGGTTCAGCCACAACACGAAATTCCGAATCCAGAGCGCATAGACGAAAGGGAATTCCCGATGAAGCCGCTTTCCGGAGTCCGCATTGTCTCCGTGGAACAGTTCGGTGCCGCGCCTTACGGTTCGATGTTCCTCGCCGACTTGGGCGCGGAGGTGATCAAGGTGGAGAACGCGGCCATCGGCGGCGATCCGGCGCGCAGGACCGGCCCCTTCTTCCTGGGCGAGACTGACAGCGAATATTTCCAGACCTGGAACATGAACAAGAAAAGCGTGGCGCTGGATCTCAAGAGCGATGCGGGCCGCGCCGCCCTCGAGGGCCTGATCGCCCAGGCAGAGGTGGTGCTTAACAACCTGCGCGGCGACCTGCCCGCCAAGATGGGCCTCGATTACAA
>PLYG01000020.1 GCA_003153335.1 Betaproteobacteria bacterium
CACGCCATCCGCTACAACATGAACCTGACGGTGATGCTGCACGACAACCAGATCTACGGCCTGACCAAGATGCAGGCCTCGCCCACTTCCCCCATAGGCACCAAGAGCAACACGACGCCGCGCGGTTCGTACCTGGAAGCGCTGAATCCGCTGACCGTGACGCTCGGCGTGCAGAACGTGTCCTTCGTCGCGCAGGTCGTCGACTGGATTCCGGAAATATTGTACGACGTGGTGAAAGCGGCTTACCACCACAAGGGCCTTTCGTTCATCCGCATCATCCAGCGCTGCCCGGAATGGCTGCCCAAGCTGTTCGAGCCGTGGCTGCACGATCCCGGTCGCATTCTTCTGCTGCATCACGAAGATGGACTGCGCGTGAGCCCCGGGCTCGCCAAGACCTATCAGAACCAGGCGCTGCACGATCCTTCGAACATCCACCGCGCGCGCGAAATCGCCAGCGGCACGGACCCGATACCGGTGGGCATTCTTTACCGCAACCCGGCGGTGCCGTGCTACGAGGAGACCCGGCACGCGGGACAGCTGCACACGGCGGAACAGGTCAAGACCGGCCTTGAAGCCGAATTCGACAAGTTCACGGTGTGGCCGCAGAAGGAAGCGCGCGCCAGCACCTGAAACGCAGCATGGCCAACGCCTTGGCAACCGAGATAACATGAAAACCTACGAGTAGAGCCGGAAAAATGGAAGCTGAACTGCAAACTCAAATCGCTTTTCACCTGACCGGCAAGCAGCCCGGCACCACACTCGACAGCGCGGATGGAACGGACGCGTGCCCCGCGCTGCTCGCGAGGTATCGCGACCTCACCGCGCTGCGCTACGATTTTCCGCTGGTACTGCTGCGCAATGCCGATGAGAAAGCCTACGTGCAATGCCTGTCAGGCGTCGTGGACAACGTGGTTCACGGTATCGTCAAGGATGAAGACGGCGACCGTCTGACCAAGCAACTGCTGCGCCTGGAGCGGGAAATCCGCGTCCTGCTGGAAAGCGGCGCGAAGGGATCGCTGTCGGTGCTGTGGGACACGGCCGCCAGCATGCTCGCGGCCCGCGGTGACGATGCATTCAAGGACAGCATGAAGCGCGGGCGCGCGGCGCTGAAGGTGGAGGGGGAAGTTGCCGACTGCGACAAGATCATGCCGGCCCGCCTGCTCAATCACGCGTGGGCCGTGGTTCAGGACCGAAAGACCGACAAGCTTAGTGAGGATCTCAGGCGTCTGGCCATCAAGTTATCGGACATCCTCAAGGCAGACTTGGCGGGCTCCGAGGCAGGACGCAGCGCGGCAAACCTCAAGGCCGCAATCGGGACCGGACATGCGGACGTATTCGATTTCGACGTGCTCTCGCGTGTGCTTTCCAAAGCGGCGGCCAGAGACAGCTTGCCCGAGGATCGCCGCCGCCGCATCGAGTTCTTGTTGTCGGTGCTGAAAGCGCAGCGCTTTTTCCCGATGCCGGAGGAAGGCGGCGGGCGAACCGCCCAGGATCGTCCTTACGCATTCGTGTTCGATAGTTGCACCGACGCGCTAGCGGCTTACCGCGAGCGGCTGCCCAAGGCCGTGGAACTCGCCAAGTGCATCGCGATAGCCGAACTCGAAGTCGAGGGCGAGTACAGCGAAGCCAAGCATGAAACGCTCTTCAGGGACTTCGGCGAAGGCGGCCTGGGGCAGGAAGAATTGGCGTATTTTCCCGATTACCTGGTCTGTGTATCTGCCGACACGCTGCGGGCGAGCGAAAGCGACAAGCTGATGGAAATGCTGTCGGCGGGGCTGCCGGTCAAGATCCTGGTGCAGACCGATGACCTGCGGGCGGAATCGCCGATCGCCGGCGATGGGCACTTCGCCTTGGGTATGCGCGGCAAGCAGTTGGCCAACATGGCGATCGGGCTTAACGACGTGTATGTGCTGCAATCCAGCAGTTCGAATCTGTTCCAGTTCCGCGACCGGATTCTCAAAGGCATGTCTTTCGCCGGCCCGGCGCTGTTTAGCGTCTATTCGGGTGCCTCCCGGGAGACAGGCACGCTGCCGCCGTATCTGAACGCGGCGGCCGCTATGGAATCGCGCGCCTTCCCGGCCTACACTTACGACCCGTCCGCGGGCCCGAATTGGGCGTCGCGCTTCGATCTCGAAGCGAATTCCCAGGTGGAGGCCGACTGGCCGGTGCAGAACTTCAGTTACGAGGACGAGAATCACCAGCGCGTGTGCGTGGACATCGCTTTCACTCTCGTCGACTTCGTTGCCTGCGACAAGCGTTATGCCAAACATTTTGCGCGAGTGCCGCGCGCCAGGTGGAATGTCAACATGATTCCGGTCGGCGAGTATTTGCGCCTTGAGGCCGGGGACACGCCCGACAAGGTTCCATTCGTCGCGATCGTAGGCAGCGACAACATGCTGCAGCGTGCCATCGTCGACGACAGGCTGACGCGCGCTGCACTACGCTGCCGCGAGTCCTGGCATAGCCTGCAGGAACTCGGCGGTATCCATAACTCGCACGCAGAACGGCTGCTCGCGAAGGAAAAAAAGAGCTGGGAAGAGCAGGAGCGCGGCAAAACCGAGGCGCCCGCGCCGGAGACCAGAGCGCCAGTGCAGGCTGCGGCGGCCGGACCCTCAACCGCCGCGGCACCTGCTGCGGCTGCCGAGCCCGAAGAAAAGAAATCGGCGGACGAGGCCTACATCGAGACGCCACGCTGCACGACTTGCAACGAGTGCACACAGATCAACGACAAGATGTTCGCCTACAATGAAAACAAACAGGCATATGTCGCCAACCCGGACGCCGGCACCTACGCCCAGCTTGTGGAAGCTGCGGAAAGCTGCCAGGTTGCCATCATCCATCCCGGCAAGCCGCGCAATCCCAGCGAGCCAGGGATCGAGGAACTGCTCAAGCGCGCCGAAGTCTTCGCGTAGGGATCGGCCAGCGCGCCCTCGAGACACCGCAAGCCACCGCGCGACAACAGCCCCTCAAGTGTGGGGTACCCGAGAGGCCAAACGGGCGGAAATTGAACGCGTCAGTCGGGAAATCGAGGAGCGCAAGAAGTGAGCTTTCCACGATTTTTTGTTCTCCAACCGGGCCACTTTACGCCGTCACGGCTTCCGTTAGCGCCCCAATCACGGTTTCCAGAGCTTCGCGGCGCGCGAGCGGCGGATTGTGGCGTCGTGCGTGGCGAGCAGGCGCCCGCCGAGCATACGCAACTGCTCCCAGGGTTCAAGGCTGCTGGACCCTGCGGCTGGTCCCGTAGGACTCAGACGCACGACCACCTTGCCGCAGCGCGTGATGGTCACCGGCTTGCCGGTCTTTTCCACGCTGCGGATGATGTCCAGGCAGTGGTGTTTGAACTCGGTGACTGAAATGTCTATTTGTGTATTCTCTAAATGGCCATTTTCAGGAAATCAAGCAGGAAACTTTACAACTCTTTACGCTTCACGGCAACGCGGATACGCTCGAGCTTGATGTCGCACCTGGCGACGAGCGCTTTCCAGCGGTCGATTTCGCCCTGCACGAGCGTGTCAGCCCGCGTAGTCGGTGGCCAGATGCACGACGCAGTCGCCGCGTTCGACGCGCCCGTAGTGACGCTTGCAGATCACCATGCCATCGCCGTCGAAATGACAGCTCTCGGGCGGCCGTCCCGGGTTGTCCACAAAGTGCACGTGGCCGCAGACCTGGCCTGCCCTGACGTTGTCGCCAAGCTCCACCGCCGGCTCGAAGAGTCCAGCTTCGGGTGCATAGACGTAATAGTCCCGGCTTTTGATTTCCATCAGCCGGGTGGGACCGGAGAAATCGCCGACCGCGCTGGCGGCGTCGATGATGCCGGCGTGCGCGAGCAGGTTGCGCACGCCCTGCTCGATGATGCGCACGCCCGCGCTGCTGACCGAGCCACCGCCGCCAAATTCGCCCCCCAGCGCGACCAAGCCGCGGCTGGTCGCGGCAACCGAAGACAGCCGGCGATCCAGACTGTAGGCCCAGATCAGGCCGATCGGCGCGCCGAAGGCCTTCAACGCTTTCATCGTTCGCTGGTTGCGCTCCGGCAGGTCGCCCAGGCGCATGGAAGCAAACGGCAGGTACTGCAAGGACGAGCCTCCCGAATGCAGATCATGGTGGAAGTCCGCCAGCGGATAGAGCACGGTGTCGATATAGTGCGCTATCGCAACAGTGGGCGTGCCGTCGGGGTCTCCCGGGAATGCGCGATTCAGATTGCCGTCGTCGATCGGCGAGACGCGCGCCCCGGCCATGGCGGCCGGCAGGTTGGCGGCAGGCAGAATGATGATGCGGCCCCGGATGTCATCCGGAGCAAGCTCGCGCACCAGCTTGCACAGGGCGATCTGCCCCTCGTATTCGTCGCCATGATTGCCCGACATCAGGAACGCGGTGGGCCCGTTGCCGTTCCGGATCACGGTGATCGGGATCGCGATATTGCCGTACGCCGAGCGGGTCACGGAATGCGGCAACTGCAGCCAGCCGTTCTGTTTGCCATCCTTTTCGTAATCGATGCGGGTCCAGATCCTCGACGCGCTGGTCATGGTTTCTCCTTGGAACTGCGCAGCGGGCACAATGAGCGCATGGGTAAAGTCGCAGCGCGCTCAGGCAGCGGCTGCGGCTGCGGCTGCGGCCGCCACATGTAGGCTTATGCTGCCCGTCAATGCGGCGACATCGGCGTCGCTGGTGTCCCAGCGGCACACGATGCGTGCCAGCCGGGGGCCGCGGCGATAGAACAGGATGCCGTCCTTCTCCAGGTTCGACAGCACCGCCGGCGCCATGTCAATGAACAATTCATTGGCTTGCACGGGCGCGAGGATCGTGACGCCGGCGATCGGTTCGATCCGTGCGGCAATGGCGGTGGCCGCGGCGTTGGCCTGGCGCGCGAGCCGCAGCCACAGATCATCTGCGACATAGGCGATGATCTGCGCCGACGCGAAGCGCATCTTGGACCAGACCAGTCCGGCCCGGCACAGATGAAAGCCGATGCTGGTAGCGGCATCCGGCGCAAAGACGACAATCGCGTCGGCCAGCAGGCCGCCGTTCTTGGTTACGCCGAACGAGAGCACGTCGACGCCGGCGCGCCAACTGGCTTCGGCCGGCGTGCATCCCAGCCGCGCGAGGGCGTTGGCGAAGCGGGCGCCGTCCATGTGCACTCGCAGTCCCTGGGCATGGGCGACCCGGCTGACGGCTGCGATCTCGTCGATGCTGTAGACCGCGCCCAGGTCGGTGGCCTGGACCAGGTTGACGGCGGCAGGCTGGCTCTTGTGGGCCAGGCCGGTGCCGGCCGTAGCTATCGCACTCTCCAGGGCGTCGGCGCTCACCTTGCCGAACGTTCCGGCAAGCTGCACCAGCTTGGTACCGCCGCCGAAAAAGCTGGTGGCATTGCATTCCGAGGTGTTGATGTGGGCGTCCGGGCTGCAATACACCGCGCCGAAAGGAGTGCATGACGCGGCCAGCGCGACGGCATTGGCGGCGGTGCCGGTGGGCACGGGAAAGACGCGGACCGGCGCCTCGAACACCTCGGCCAGGCGGGTCTGCAATGCCGCGGTGAACGTGTCGGCGCCATAGCCGAGTTCGGTCCCCGTGTTCGCCGTGGTGAGCGCTTCGAGCAACTCCGGGGCGGCGCGTCCGCAGTTGACGCTGCGAAAATCAATGGTGGATTTGGTCATGAATACTCTCGGTTTTCAACCCCGGCACGCTCGTCTGCAACCGCAAGCTGGCAGCACGGTCGATTCGAACGAACCGACGGTTGATGCACCCGGTTACCTCCCGCCCAGCAAATACTGATTCAGGAAACCGATGGTCGTGTAAAACTGATAGTCGGCGTTGGCCTTTTTGGCGAAGCCGTGGCCTTCGTCGTTGGCGACCATGTACCACACCGGCGTGCTGCCTTTTTTCACCGTGGCGACGATCTGGTCGGCCTCCTGGTAGGGCACGCGCGGATCGTTCTTGCCTTGCACCACGAACAGCGGCTTCTTGATGCGCGCAGCCCGGTTGAGCGGCGCGATTTCTTCCAGGAACTTGCGCATCGCCGGATCGCGCTCGTCGCCATACTCGACACGCCTTAGATCGCGGCGATAGCTTTCGGTACGTTCGAGGAAGGTCACGAAATTGGAAATGCCGACGATGTCGATGGACGCCGCAATCCGCTCCGAATACAGGGTCGCCACCGCCAGCGACATATAGCCGCCATAACTGCCCCCGGTCACCGCAACGCGCTGGGCATCGAGGTCGGGCTGAGTAACGATCCAGTCAAACAGCGCGCCGATATCCTTCACCGAATCCTCGCGCAGGAGACCATCGTCGAGCTTGAGGAACGACCTGCCGTAACCGTTGGAACCGCGCACGTTGGGGAAGACCAGGCTGATCCCCATCTCGTTCAGATAGTAGTTGCTACGTCCCAGGAAGCCCGGCTGGAATTGCGCTTCCGGACCACCGTGGATGCTAATCAGCACCGGCCGCCTACCCGGAAACTTCGCCGCCGAGGCGCGATACAGGAAGCCCGAAATCATCCGGCCGTCGAACGATTTCCAGCGAACGAGTTCCGGCTCCGCAAACCGGGCCGCATCGACCTGCATGGTTTCATGCGTCGTCCAGCGCGTGACCTCGTTGGTCTTCACATTCACCGAGTACACCTCCGACGGACCGGTGGCGGAAGCAATAGACAGGGCGAGATGGGTGCTGTCCTTGTGCCAATCGACCGCGCCGATGGTGCCCAGCGGCAATTTCGGCGACGTCAGCACCTTGTGTCCAATGGTGCTCATCAGGCGCAGCACGTTGTTGCCGTCCTCATTGGCGACGAAGGCCAGCAGCTTGCCGTCATCGGAAAGATCGATGCTGGTGATGTCCCAGTTGATGTCGGCGCTAAGCGTGCTGTGCTGCAGCGTGGTGAGGTCAACGTAGGTCAGTCGCTGGAATTCGCTGCCCCGGTCAGTGACTGTGTAGAGGCCCTTGCCATCCTTGCTGAATTGCGTGCTGCCGTAGGACACGGTCTCATTGCCATTCTTTTCCGTGATGCGGCGCGACTTGCCTGTCGCGATATCCAACAGCCACAAATAACCCTCATTGGCCGAGACGTACTCGACATAGACCAGTTGTTTCTCGTCAGGTGAAAAACTGAAACCGAACCAGCCGCCACCGGCCAGTTCGGCAAGCTTGCGCGCGCTTTCGGGTTTCAATGGGTCGGCGACATGGAGCGAGGTGTTGATCCTGTCGTTCGAGCCCTGGCGATTCACCGGCACCGTCGCATAGGCGATTTGTTTCCCGCTGGGGGCCCACGTCATGCCCTGGACGCGTTGACCTTCCGGCGTGATGGGCACGGCTTCCCCGCCGGCGAGGTCGCGACGGTAGCCGCGAAACACTTCGTTGCCACCCGTGTCCTTGCCAAAGATGATGTACTTGCCGTCCTTCTGGTCGTAACTCGCATTGCGTACCGGCTCCGGGTAATCGGTCAGCAGTTCCAGCGCCGCGCCCGGCTTGCCGACGCGATAGATCTGCGCCGTGTTCTTGTGGCGACGCACCACCAGCATTTCCAGTTTGGTCGGATGCCAGCCAGTGAAGCCGGTCGGCTTGAACTCGTTGTACTTCGCGACCTGCGCGGCTACACTCTGGGGCACCGGCGGCACGCTTTCAAGAACCAGCGTGGCGGGTGGTGGCACCACGGCATCCTGGGCGTGCGCGGCAGCGCCGCAGGCGAGCAGTATTGCCAGTGAGACCAGCTTGATGGAACGAATGGAAACAAACATTGGAGCCTCGGAAACATCAGTGGTCGTAGGTTAGCAGAAATAAAGCAACGCATTGTCCGGAGGCTCGCAATTGTCGGCGATACTGCGACGAAACCCGACTTCAAAGTGCGTGATCAGGTTGATGATCTGCGCCTGGATCGAGACGTCGAGTGCGACGTCCTCCACCACTGGTCCGGCGAACCGCCGCCAAAGCCGATCGTCAGCGAGAGTCCCTGCACCACGATCAGATGATGCACCGGGCGGTGTTTGTCTGCGCGTGGCCTGCCCATCTGCAATATTTCTGTCCCCTCAAATCGATTAATTGATCTATGCCAGAATCCGCCTGATCCGCAGCATTGGCGTTGCGACAATCGATTGCGCTTCGACACCTGATTTTGTCTCCTTATTGCAGGTAACCAATGGCAGCAGAAGTTCTCACCGCGCTCGAGCGGGAAAAGGGCAGCTACGGCGAAGAATGTGCCGTGACCAAGCTCGCCCTGCTTCGCCGCCTCGGGCGAATACGCTTGCGCACGGCCCGCGGGGTAATGCGGCTGCATGAAGTGCTCTGCTTCCTGCGCGCGTACCCGGACGACGCCGATGTGCTCGCCATGGCCCTGCGCATGCTGGCGCACTTTCACCGGCGCGCCGACCTCAAGCAGCATCGCGACCAGCTGGCAGACAGCGGAATCGCCGGCACCGCGATCCGCTACCGATTCTTCTGGGCCACCGCGTGCTGGTTCGCGCGGTGCTGGCCCGGCCTGTTGCAACTCGATCGCGACAACGATGAGGCCGGCCAGAGAATCGGCACAGCCCTGCCGCTGCTGCTCACCGTGGCGGAGGCGGCCGCGCTGCGGCAGCTCGACCTTCCCGGTTTCGACGCGATCGACCGGGTCCGCGCGAAAGCGAGGAGAGGCGCGAGCGATGCGGCTTTCTGGGTGCACCTGATCGAAAGAATGTCCGGCGATTCGTTTACCCGGCAAGATTTTCACGACAGGATCGATGCTGGCTACCTGCTGCGCCCCGGCGCGGACACGCCGAGCCGCACGCATGCCTGGTGTGCGGCCGCGCCCGCCGCGTTCCAGACCGCGCCGCTCAATCGCGGCCGGCCCGATTTGCGCGAGGAGATCGGCCGTCCCCCGCGCGCCGTCCGCCCGGTGTCCATGCGCGAAGGTGGCCGCGTCATCGAACTCGCGCGTGCCGCGATGGTGACGCGCGCGCGTGATCTTGACGCATTCGCCTATGGCGATCCGCGCGACGTGCGCATCGTGGACGACGGCGCGGGCTACGGCTTCGCGGTAATTGGCACGGTGCCTGAACGCCGCACGCAGATTCCGGCGATCTACGGTTACCTGAGCCTGAAGAATGGCGTGCCGATCGGATATGGGGAGGTATTCGCCATCGGCCGCTTTGCGTCGATCACCTTCAACATCTTCGAAACCTTTCGCGGCGGCGAAGCGGCACACATCCTCGCCCGCATGCTGGCCATGGCGCACCACCTGTTCGGCGCCGAATCGTTCAGCCTCGAACCCTACCAGCTCGGCCGCGACAACGACGAAGGGATTGCCTCTGGCGCGTGGTGGTTCTATTACAAGCTTGGATTCCGGCCGCGGGCAGCGGAGCCACGGCGCCTGCTGCGCGAAGAGCTCAAGCGGATGAAAAAGAACCCCGCATACCGCTCGAGCGCGACCGCCCTGCGCAAGCTCGCCGACTGGCACATGTTGTTCGATCTCGACCCCGAGCGGAGCCCCAAACTGCCGCCGCTTGCCGCGGTTGGTCTGCGGGTTGCGGACAACCTCGCGGCGCGGGAAGGAACAAGCGGCGACCGCGAGCGTGCAATCGGGGAATGCCTCGACGAAGCCATGCATCTCACCGGCGTGCGGTCGTTGCGCGGCTTCACCCCGGGCGAGCGTCTCGCCTGGAAGCGCTGGAGCCCGCTGCTGCTCGCGATCCCGGGCGTGTCGCGGTGGAGCTTGGCCGAACGGCGCGCGCTGGCGCCGATAGTCCTTGCCAAGGCCGGCCGCCGGGAGAGCGACTATGTCGCGCTGTTCTCGGCCCATCCGAAGCTCCAGCAGGCCCTCCTCGCCAGCCGCTGACCGCAGGCGGAAATCCAGGGAAAGTCTTTCCCGTTTGCGGCTTCTATTTGCGAAAGAATCTGAAAATCGAGCGCAGTGCTGGCAGTGCTCACTGTGGAAAACTGCGTTCTATGCCAGTGAGGCCGGGTCGAAATTGGCGCCGCAGACGATGAGACACACCGTTTCATCGCTGCGCGGCACGTAGGCGCCGCACTGCAATGCCGCTAGAGGCAGTGCCGCCGCGGGTTCGACGGCCAGCCGCATTTCGCGCCACATCCAGATTTGCGCCGAGCGGATCGCCTCGTCACTTACCAGCAAGGATTGCTTGACCCATTGTTCGGTCACATGCCAGGCAATGTCACCAATTCGCCTTGCCCCCAGCGAATCAGCGGCGATCCCGCCGACCGCCACGTCAATCGGTTGCCCATGTCTTCGCGCCGCGTGCAGCGTGGGGGCAAGCTCTGGTTCGAGCGCCACCACGCTGGCACGCGATTCAAAACCTGCAGCCAAGCCCGCGATCAGGCCACCGCCGCCGACGCTGACCAACACCGAATCGGGGATGCCGACCTGCGCCTCGATTTCAAGGGCCATGGTGCCGGCGCCTGCGACCACCTCGGGCTGGTCATAAGCATGGACGAGGAGTGCACCCGTGCTTGCTTGCCGCTCCAGGCATGCCTGCAGCGCTTGTGTATAGAACGCGCCGCCCACCACGACCGTGGCGCCAAGCGACGCCAGTTTCTGCTGCTTGGCAGGCGGGCATAGTTCGGGCACATAAACCTCGCAGGGCACGCCGAGCGCATTCGCCGATTGCGCGCAGGCAATGCCGGCGTTACCGCCGGACGCAATGATTATCCCACTCGCCGGGATGTCGTTTGAGAGCAGGCGGTTGAGCATGCCGCGCGCCTTGAAGCTGCCGCCGACTTGTAATTGCTCCAACTTGAACCAGACCTCGGCACAGCCCAGCCCGACGGACTGGCCGCTGAGCCTGAGCACAGGCGTGCGGCGCAAAAAAGGCTTGAAGTCGTCGAAGATCCTGGATTGTGCGCGGACAACGTCTTCGCGAGAGACCTGGTGTGTCAGGTTGGACAAAGCTTGTTCCTTCGCATCAGGGGGCGCTTACGTCTTCGGTCAGCACCGCCAGATTTTGCCCGGCCCGCACATGGCCGACCAGTCCGTGGGCGTAGAGTGTCCCGCTGGATTTGAAGTGCACCGGCTCGGGTTCGAGTTCAGGGCGGGACAACTGGTGCATCAACCCGGCCACCTGGCCAGATTCAATGGTGTCGCCCAGCTTGAAGCATCGTTCAAAATAGCCATCAAACGGAGCGAATACATAGGCTACGGCGCCATTGATGCGCGTCCATCGGGTTTGCACACCTGGGATCGTGGCAATGCGCGGCAACACGCCCGTGTGTTTCAGAAAACGGCGCGTCGCATCGCGGGTGGCCTGCACCGAATTACCGGTGACCCACCCGCCCATGCCCATTTCGGCGGCGAGTGTGGGTATGCCTTGCATGCTGGTATACCCGGCCGCGGTCCGGTAGTCGCCCATATTGCTGGTTTGCACCGTGATGCCAACTCCAAACACTTCGGCAAGGCGGGCGTTGGCTTTGACAAGAGCTGGATCCATGTCGTCGCCCATGACGACGTGCGCGCTGGGCTGAATGAACAAGGTTCGGCCTCCCGCGTGCAGGTCCAGAAAAAAATTCGCTTTGGCGAATAAATGGTCCGCCACGTAGCGGGCAATCTGCTGGGTGGGCGCTCCAAAGTCATCGCCCGGAAATACCCGGTTGAGGTTGAGGCGATCGATGGGGGATGTGCGTAGGCCGGCACGCAGCGCAGGTGCGTTGAACGAGGGCAGCAAGATGAGTTGACCCTGCACGTCGCCCGGTTGTATCTGGCGCATCAATTCGGCAATGACCACCGGACCCTCGTATTCGTCGCCGTGCACNNCACGGCGCCGGAAACCACCACCACCGGCCCCTCGCCATTCTTGATGGACGCCGCAGGAAAGGGAATCACCCCCCAGGCGTCATCATCGGGCGAGTGGGGCAAAAACAGCGCCCCCACCTGCTTGCCGTTCTTGTTCCAATCGATGTCGCTAAAAATCGTTGTGCTCATTTCCCGCGCTCACGAATTATTTCGCATAGACCAGGTCGCGCAGGCCGATTGAAATCACCGGCACGTAGGTGATCACCATCAGGCAGGCCAGAACGACCAGCACGAACGGGATGAGCCGGGTGACGATCTGATCGAGCGAAATCCGCGCGACGGTGCAGGCGGCGAACAGGTTGACGCCGAACGGCGGGGTGATCATTCCAAGCGCCAGGTTTACCACCATCACGATGCCGAAATGTACCGGATCGATGCCGAAATGCTGGGCGACCGGCGCGAGGATTGGCGCGAGCACAATGATCGACGCCGAGGTCTCGATGAACATGCCGATGACGAACAGCGCGGCATTCACGCCGAGCATGAACAGCGCGGGCGACTTGAGCCATTCGACCAGGAACGCACCGATCATCTCCGGTACGCCGGCACGCGTGATCAGGTAGCTGAAGAGGCCCGCATTGGCGATGATGAACATGATCACCGCCGACGAAATGACGCTCTTCCTCAATACTTGAGGCAGGTCCGCGATCCTGGTCTCCCGGTAAATGCCGACGCCGACGATCAGCGCATAGAACACCGCGACCACCGAGGCCTCGGTCGGCGTGAACACCCCGCCGTAAATACCCCCGAGAATGATCACCGGCATCAGCAGTGCCAGCGCGGCGCGGCGCG
>PLYG01000315.1 GCA_003153335.1 Betaproteobacteria bacterium
GAAGGTGTTGAATAGACCATCGAATCCCATGGGGGTCAACCGGAAGGTCCCTCGCACCGGCGCCTGCTCCAAGACGGGACAGAGGCAAGGGGGGAAGCATCCGCTCTGGTAGGTGGCGCGCTCGCTGAGGACATAGACTGGCCCGGCACCAATCGCGTTCTGAGACCGCGACGGGATCGCGACGAGCGCCAGAATGATCGAAGCCACCGCGATCCCTGTCAACCGACGTCGCATGCCTTGTCCACCCGGTTACACTCCACCCTCCCGTGTCTCAATCCTACGCCGGCAGCGAGCGGAGTCAAGCATGGCCTTCCTGGATCCTGCGGTTCTCAAGCACCTGGGCGAGGCGAACGGGCCGCCGCGCTTCGTCCCGGCGCGGGCACCACCACTGCGGGAGGCCGTAGCGGCGGCGGCGCCAGCGGACAACGATCCGCACTGGAAGCTGGCCGCCCAACCACTACCGCAGACCGAATTCGATCAGCGCCTGGCCTGGTGAAGAGCGACGAGCCACTTCCGCGTCGTGCTGGGTGCGCTTGTATGATCGGCGCAAGGAGCGGCCGGTTTTAGTTTCGGCATAACGCGCTTCGCGCATTAGCCTACACTGAAACTGCGTTTGCGGCCTAGACTCGACCACTTCTTGCCATCATGCGTGTGCATGAGCCGGAATCCGGACTCTCTCGGAAATTTGGCGACGAAACTTGGCGTTGACCGGGTTGACACAGTTTGACCGGGGTGACACAGTCGCGGATACTCGGCGATGTGCGCCGATGTGCGCTTGGATTTCCTATCCTTTGACAAAAGGAGATCTTCCGATGTTGACGACGACCAACCGCCGCGTGACGATCGAAGACGAGTACCGGGCTCGCACGCGCGCTTCGGCAGCTCTTCATGCAGAAGCGTGCACGGTGATTCCGGCAGGAATTACCCACGACTCGCGCCTTACGCTGCCTTACCCGATCTTCGTGGCGCGCGCCGCGGGCCCCCGCAAGTGGGATGTCGACGGCAACGAATACGTCGATTACTTCGGCGGCCACGGAGCGTTGCTGCTCGGTCATGCGCACCCCGCCGTGGTCGAAGCGGTGCAGCGCCAGGTCTCTCTGAGTACGCATTGGGGCGCCTCGCACGCGCTTGAAGTGCGCTGGGCGCAGCTCGTGCAGCGCCTGATCCCGTCGGCCGAGCGGATTCGCTTCACGGCTTCGGGGACCGAAGCCTCGCACCTGGCACTGCGGCTTGCACGGGCGTTCACGGGAAAACCGAAGATCATGCGGTTCGTCGGCCACTTCCACGGTTGGCATGGCGAGGTCGTCGCGGGCGCGATGTCGCATTTCGATGGCTCGGTACCCGCCGGCATTGCGCCCTCGCTGCTCGATCAGTCGATCGTGCTGCCGGCCGAAGATATTCCGCGCATCGTCGAAACGCTGCAGACGCGCGATGACATCGCTGCGGTCATATTCGAGCCCTCGGGCGCATCGTGGGGTCAGGTACCGTTGCCGCCCGGCTTCATCGCCAGGCTTCGGGACGTCACCAGGAAACAGGGCGTGGTGCTGATTTTCGACGAGGTGATCACCGGCTTTCGATGGTCGCGCGGCGGCGCGCAGGCCCGCTATGGGGTCACGCCCGATTTGTGCGTGCTGGCCAAGATCCTCGCGGGCGGCCTGCCGGGAGGTGCGGTGGCCGGCGCCAAGGCCATCATGGATCAACTCGACCTCGCCGCAGCGAAGGCAGCCGCAAGAGAGAAGATCGGCCACCAGGGCACGTTCAACGCCAACCCGCTATGCGCTGCTGCGGCGGTCGCGACGTTGGGGATTGTCGAGACGACCGACGCGTGCGAGCGTGCCGAAGCCGCGGCGGCCGAGATTCGCAACGGCATGCGCCGGGTTCTGATCGAAGAAGGCGTCCCCTGAGGCGTGTACGGCGAGGCGTCGGTATTCATTATTTTTCCAAACCCCGGGCGCCTGCCGATCGATCCTGCGACATTCGACCCGGCCGCGCTCGGCTTCAAGGGTATCAAGGGGNNGACATCATGGGCGGACCGGGCGGAATCGTTTCAGCGTCTCACGGCCCGGGTGAGGTCGCGCAGACTCTGGACGCATTTCGCTCGGCGGTGCGAAGGCTGAAAGCGGAGGGCGATATCGGGACCGCCTAGCCAGGGCCTGTTGAAAGGCGGCGCCCTCGCTCGCCCCGGCGGGGTGCTGTTACGATGGCGCACTGATGATCAACCCAATCGAGGAGAAACAGACCATGTCAATCACCGGCAAATGGATCTTTACGGCAGCCATGGACGTCGACGCGGACAAGGAAGCCATCTTCAATGAGGTCTACGACGAGGAGCACATTCCGATCATCAGGAAGGTGCCGGGTGTGATTTCGGTGACTCGGCTCAAGCTCGATACGCTGCGCATGGCGATGGGCGGTGAAACGAAGACCATGGACCCGCAGGGTGCCCCGCGGTACGCCGCAATCTATGAGCTCGAGAGCCCGGATGTGTTGACCAGTCCCGCATTCGCGAAGGCGGTTGATCAAGGACGTTGGGCAACGCACATCCGGCCCTACACTCGCAACCGCCGCCACACGCTGCACAAAGTCATGTGACCAGGCGTTTCCTTTTCGTCTCACCATCCGGTCTGTGAAGGATCGAGATTGACCAAGCGCATATTTCTCGGAATGCTGACCCCATCTTCGAATACGGCGCTGGAGCCGCTGACCAGCGCGATGCTCGCCGGGCTGCCCGAAGTGTCGGCGCATTTCGGCCGTTTCAAAGTTACCGAGATTTCACTCGACGCGGGCGCGCTCGGACAGTTCGACGA
>PLYG01000061.1 GCA_003153335.1 Betaproteobacteria bacterium
GCGTTTCGGCAATGTGCTGGGCAGCGCGGGCAGCGTGGTGAACCGTTTTCGCGAACAGATTGCGCGCGGCGGACCGGTGACGGTGACCCATCCGGAAATGACCCGCTACTTCATGTCCATCCCTGAAGCGGCGCAACTGGTATTGCAAGCCGGCCTGATCGGTCAGAGCGGCCAGATATTGGTACTCGACATGGGTGAGCCGGTGAAGATCATCGACCTGGCGATNNCTGGCGAGGGATCTGATCGGTCTCTCCGGCGCCAGCATGGATGAAATCAAGATTACTATCACCGGGCTGCGTCCAGGCGAAAAGCTTTACGAAGAGCCGCTGGCGGATGACGAAACGACGGTTCCGACGCCGAACCCCAAGCTGCGAATCGCCAAGGCACGCTCAGCGGCCCCGGATTTTCTGGCGACCTTTGCAGCCTGGTGCGCGGAAGCCGACGTGCGCTCCGACGAGGAAGTCCGCTCGGCGATAGGGCGCTGGGTGCCGGAGTATCACGTCGCGCGCAACGGCATTGGCAACGGGCGCGGCTGAATCCACACCCGCATCGCACCAGGCTGCGGCAGTCTAATCGGCAGGCTTGAGCGAGGTTGCCGCTCAAGCCGCCGCGGCGTCCGGCGCGGCGCGCACCTGTCTGAAACCGAGCCAGGCGCCCAGAAGCAGCATTGCAAGCAGGCCATGTTCGTGATGCAGCGTGGTGTTGACCACACCGATGGCGACGGTGACGATCAGCGCGGAAGCCGCGCCTCCCCAGACCATCCAGTGCAGCGGCGAGTCCGTTTGCCGCGGCCAGCCGCGCAGCAGCGAAACACCCCAGCCCGTCAGTACGATCAGGACCACGGCGAGGCCGATGATTCCGCGTTCGGCAAGCGTCATCAAATACAGGCTGTGCGCATGCGAACTGCCGGCGTAAGCGGCCGCGTCATAGGTATCTCCGCGTTCCTCCACCCAGCGTTTTACGGTCTCGGCATCGATTTCGTAGAAGTTATCGAGGCCCACCCCGAACCAGGGATGAGCGCGCCAGGCGGCGATCGCCTGATGCCACACCGGATAGCGCTCGTTGAGCATCGGGTTGGGGCTGGTCTTGGCCAGTTCGTTCTTGCGATGCATGTCCTTGTCGAAGGTCTCGATCGAGGTCGCGAACACGGCCAACGCAAGCGCTATGGCCAGCAACACGGCCTTCGAGCGGCGGGACCACAGCGCGCCTATAAAAACGATGATGACCAGACTGACCAGCGTGGCGGCCCGGCTGCCGGCGAGCACGATGGCTACTGCAAACACGAATAGCGTCAACAATCCGGCAACCCGCGTGCGCATCGCCAGTCGCGGCCAGTATGCAACCAGTCCCGAGAGAACGGCGCCGATGCTGATCGCGATATAGGTCGCACTGTGATTGACGTGTCCGACCGAGTGCAGTTCGATTCCCGCGTACTTGTGCGGGACGGTCCACGCGGCCAATCCCCACAAGGTCGCCACCAGGGTGGACACCGCGACTCCCGCATAGATTGCACGCCATTCGCGGTCTCCATAACCACTGCGCTTGAGCATCCAGACCAGCGAGACGTAGCGCCACAGATCGCCAATCCCGCGCCACTCGTTTTTTCGCAGGCCCGCAAAGCTGGCCAACACGTACGCCGATGCGAGCCAGATCAGGAACAGGGTGTCCCAGCCATCCCAGCGGCCACCGCAATTGGCCTTCCAGCCGGCGCGGTACCGGTTGGCGACCCAGGTGATCGCATACACGGCGAGCAACAGGTTCTTCGGTACTTCGAACAACGGAACGAAGAAAATCAGCGCCAGAAGCAGCGTGAATTCGGCGGGATAACGAAAGGAGCGAAAGAGCGCGGAGAGCATGTTGGGGGACGTGAAGCGTGCCGTATTATACCGGCGCCCACCATCCGGGCAGTCCCCTATTGCCGGTACATGGCCGGCGCCGCCAGCGTCCTTACTTTACAACCTTCAAATGAAACCATAGACTGTTCGCCGGAAAAATGAAGGCAAAGTGCTTCTCATATTTGCGTGCTGAAAGTGCGAACAAACCCTTGGCTATCAACGAAAACGGAAACGATTTTCCGAAATCAAGGCCCTTCCCGGCAATTTTGAAGCGCCGGTCGCTGTAGAAATTCGAGTGTTTCGTGTCCTCGATGAAATAGTCCATCGACTCAAGTGCCAGATGGCGGATATGCGTCGGATCCTGGTATGAGTACAGACTTGAAAAGTGCGGGGTGGTGATCAGCACGTCGGCGCCGGGCACAGCGACCCGGTGGATCTCCTCCATGAGCCGCACCACATCTTGCAGGTGCTCAATCACATTGCGCAGCAGGATCACCTGGTAACGCGACTCCGCGAGTGGGTACGGGAAAATGTTTAAATTATGGCGTACGTCTGCAAGGCTGTTTGCGGCGAAATCGATCCCGGTCGATTTCGGAAATTTGTTCCTTCCGCAACCTACATCAAGTACCGTCTTCCCGGCGCAGATTCGTTCGATATCGGCATGATTCATCGATTATCTCCATGTCTCATCAATAGCTCGTTGAGGGCGGTTTCCATCTGCTTGCGCCTGATCGCTTGCATACAGCCTTCTTTGTTACCCGCGCCAAGTCGAACAGCCGGTTGCAGGTCGTCAAACATGGTTGCTTTCCGGCTGCAGAAACTCGTCACATGCCGCAGCGACGGCATCGATGACTATGGCCTCCATGCATCGCGGCGCCGCGCATTCGGCGCTCGATCGTTTGCAGACCCGCAGCCACCGGATTTCGCGTTTGAACAGCAGGTTCTGATCGCGGCACGGAAATGGCGCGATGGTCAGCGCCCGATAGCGGCTGTCCCGCCAGAAATCGCCTGCGCCGGCGAGCATTTCGGACCCGGGACCGAAAAGGGCGATGGTCGGCGTGCCGGCGATACGCCCCAGGTGCGCGACACCCGTGTCGGGGCAGACCAGAAGCGTTGCTCCCCGCAACAAATGCAGGAGCTGAGCGAGATCGAGCCGGCCCGCGGTAATCCGGTCCTGCGCTTCCGGCACACAGGCTTCGACCAGCGCTTCCTCGCCGGGTCCCGCGCTCCACGCAATGCGCTGACCGCTTGCGCGCAAATGCGCCGCGAGGGCGTGCCAGCGTGCCGGTTCCCAGAGCTTCAGACGCGAGCTGGCCCCAACATGCAGCACGCAGTAAGGCGCATCAGGCAGCGCAAACCGCATGGCCTCGGGTGGGGTCCAGTCAGACAACCGATAGGCGGCAGGCGGATCGCCGTCGACCAGCATCGCGGTGATGTCGAACCAGGTGCCCATGGTATCGGGATACGTCCGGAGTTCATCGATGAACCAGCTCTTGTACGCCGGCCGGTCGCCCGCGAACGCAACGATCCAGCGCGCGCCCATCGCCTGCGCCAGCCAGGAATGCCGGTTGTCCCCGGGAATCAGCGCAAGATCGAATCCACGCTCTTGCAACAACCTGCGCACCGAATCCGCGTCGCGCGGGTCCCACCCGAGCGCGCGCACGCCATATGGGCGATTGAGGTACAGCGGCGCGCAGGCACGCGGGACAGCCATCGTTATTTCCGCTGCCGGATAGCGCGCACGCAGCTTGGCCAGCAACGGCGTAAGCATCAGCGTGTCGCCCACCAACAGGTGGTGCGCAATCAGGATGCGGCGGGGACTTGCGGGCCGCGATCTGCTGCCGCCGGCGAGCCGGCGCAGCAAGGCGCGCCCGATGATTGCGACGCGTGATGTAAATCGGGAGCTCATCGCCGGCGCATCATCGCGGCGCCCGATTGCCCGCCACCTGCGCGAACACTGATTCCATGCGCTCGAGCATGATCGAGAGGCTGTGCCGCGCCAACACGCGCTCCCTCGCCGCGCGGCCCAGATGTTCGGCAAGAGCGGGATCGGCCAGCAGTCGCCCCAGCGCAGCAGCGAGCGCAGCGACGTCCTTGCGCGGCACGACCAGCGCCGTCTTGCCGTCGATCGCGATTTCAGGGATGGCCCCGGTATTCGTGGTGACCGCGCTTAAGGACGTGAACATGGCTTGCAGCAGCGCCTGCGGTACCCCCTCGTTCGCATAGGACGGCAGGGCGAACACATCGAAGCTCTGCAGCCAGGGCGTGACGTCGTCGCGGTTTCCGGCAAAGACGACGCGGTCATTGAGACCCAGGGCGGCCGCCTGCGCTTCGAGCGCGTCGCGTTGCGGCCCCTCACCGACAATCACCAGGCGCGTGGCCGGATCGGGCAGCGCCACCAGCGCCTCCATCAAATACCGATGTCCCTTCCAGCTGCGCAAGGTGGCGACGATGCCGACAATGGGCCCGTCCAGCGGCAGTCCGAGTTCCATGCGCCGCGCGCGCCTCTTCGTTGCGTCGGTTGGAGGGAAGCGCTCCGGATCGATGCCCGTGGGCACCGACGTGACCTGTGCGGACGGCAGGCCGTTGTCGCGTATCAGTTGTGCCCGTAACGCCTCGCCTGTGGTGACCACATGCGCGCTGGCGCGACAGTAGAGCCAGCGCGTCGCACGGTTGTCCGGCACCGGTGCCGATATGTGGCGAGTGCGCACCAGCGGCGGCGCTGACCAACCCAGGGAAGACAGCGCTGCGAGCCATGTGTCGGTCGAGCTATGCGAGTTGATGACGTCGTACGTGTGAGCACGCAGAAAGCGGCGCATCGCAAGCAGGCCAGCCAGACTCTTGCGGCCTATCGGCAGCGCGTGCGCCGGCACGCCATAGCGCGGCGCCTCCGCAAAAATCCGCGCCTCGGGCGGACAAGCCAGTTCGACCGCATGGCCGCGCGCAATCATTCCCGCCGCCTCGGTCAGAATGCGGATCTCCTGCCCACCCCAGCCGCGCGAAGCTTCGGTATGCAATATTTTCATGCGCCGGCGAACTGGATCCGGTAGAGGCGCGCATAGAGACCTTCGCGGGCCAGCAGCTCTGTGTGCGTGCCCAGTTCGACCAGATGGCCGCGCTCCAGCACCGCGATGCGATCGGCGGACTCAATAGTCGACAGCCGGTGGGCGATCACGATGGTGGTGCGGTTCCGCATCAGCGAATCGAGTGCGGCCTGGACTGCGCGCTCCGCGTCCGAATCGAGCGCCGAGGTGGCTTCGTCCAGGATTAGGATGGGCGCGTTCTTGAGGATGGCGCGGGCGATCGCGATGCGCTGCCGCTGCCCGCCCGAGAGCTTGATCCCGGCCTCGCCCACCAGCGTGTCGAAACCCTGCGGCATGGCCAGGATGAAGTCCAGCGCGTGCGCGGCCTGTGCGGCCCGCTCGATGTCCGCGCGGCTGGCGTCGCTCATTCCGCCATACGCGATGTTGGCTGCGACCGTATCGTTGAACAGGACCACATCCTGGCTCACCATCGCGAGATTGGCGCGCAGACTCTCTAGCGTCACCTCCTGCAGGTCATGGCCGTCGATGCTGATACGCCCGGCGCTGGGCGTGTAAAAGCGCGGCAGCAGGTTGATCAGCGAAGTTTTTCCTCCACCGGAGGGACCGACCAGCGCGACGGTTTCACCCGGCGCTATCGTCAACGAAACGTTGTCCAGGGCCGGCCGTGCGTCGGCCTCGTACTGGAGCGACACCTCGTCGAAGCACAGTTCGCCGCGCGCCCGGCCCAGCACTTCGGTCCCGCGATCATTTTCCCCTGGTATGTCGAGCAAGCCGAATACGCTTTCGGCGGCGGCGAGCCCGCGCTGCAGATTGGCGTTGACCCCGGAAAGTCCCCTCGACTTTTCGAGCAGGGTCAACAGCGCCGTCACGTAGGCGACAAATTCCGGCGCCGTCAGCCGTCCGTCCAGACTCTGACCCAGGGCAATATAGATGATGAAACCCACAGCGATCGAGGCGATGAACTGCGTCAGCGGGTTCGACGCGGCGCTCGCCAATGATTGCTTGGACGCCACGTGCCGCAGCTTGTTTGCGGCATCGACCACGCGCCTGGTTTCATAGACCTGTCCGCCGAAGATCTTGACTATGCGATTGCCGCTGACCATTTCCTCGAGGACATGGGTAAGCGCGCCGATGGCGGTTTGCACATTGCGCGCCGAGCGGCGCAGGCGCCGGCTGAAATAGCGGAGCACCCCGGCAATCACCGGCATGGTCACGATCAGGATCAAGGTCAGCCGCCAGTTGGTCTGCAACAGAAACACCATCATCGCCAGCATCGACAAGCCATTCCGTATCACGGCAGTGATCGCGGTCGAGGATGCCGAGGCGATCTGCTGCGCATCGTGGGTCAGCCGGGAAATCAGGATGCCGGCGGACTGGTCGTCGTAGTAATGGGTGGGCAGCCGCAGCAGGTGGCGCGCCATCGCGCTGCGCAGGTCGAACACGACGCGATGTCCGACCCACGCCATCCCGTAGTCGCTGACAAAGGTGCCGGCGCCGCGCAGCAGAAACACCCCGGCGATCATCAGCGGCAGCTTGATCATCATGCCAGGCTCGGGTTGCTGGAAATTCTGGATCAGCGGCCCGACCAGCTTCGCCATCGTGTAATCGGCTCCCGCGCAGAGAATCATGCCCACGACCGCGACGGCAAAAACGCGCCAGTACGGACGGACGTAGCGCAGCAGGCGCCGGTAGAGCGCCCACGAGGTGGCCTGTTGCGGTGGAGCGGAGGCGGTCAAGGTACGCAGATTATAACGTGCGGGTTGGCGTTTTCAGCCCGAGCAAAGAGCGATACAGCCCCACCAGTTGCGCGGCCATCGCAGGGGCGGTGAAGGGCAGCACGGCCTGCCGTGCGCGTGCGCCCATGGCCGCCCGCAGTGCCGGATCGAGCAATTGCGTCATCGCATCGGCCAGCGCCGCGACGTCCTGCGCATCGCACACCATTCCCGCATCGTGCACGGCCAGCAGTTCGGCGGCGCCGCATTGGTTGCTGGTGATGACGGGTAGTCCTGCCGCCATCGCTTCGAGGCAGGCGTTGGGCAGCGGGTCGTACAGAGTCGGCAGCACAAACGCATCGGCGGCGCCCAGCAGCGGCGCCACGTCCTTTTCGGGACCGGCCAGGCGCACACGCGCCGCGACGCCGAAGCGTTCCGCCAATGCGCGGTAACGAGCCAGGTTCTTGTCCTTGCCGACCACGACCAGCCACGTGTTCTCGGGCAGACGCGCAAGCGCCTCCACGGCCTGCGCAACACCCTTCCTGTGGTAGCCCGATCCCACCAGCGCAAAGACCGTCGCATCCGTGGGCAGCCCGTACACGCGGCGTACGGCATCGCGCTGCTTCGCCAACGCGGGCGAAAACCGCGTGGAGTCGACCGCGTTGTAGATCACGTGCAGTTTCGCGTCCGGCACGCCGAACTGATTATGAATCTGATCGCGCACCAGCCGCGAGTTGCAAATGACGGCGCGCAGCCCCGGATCGGCGAACAGCCGCACCTCGGCGTTCAGGGTGTAGCGATGGTAGGGGTTGAGTACCAGGCCCAGCCGGCGCAACGGATTCATCCCACGGGCGCGCTGCTCCAGCCAGATGCGATGCACGCCATCGCCGGCGCGAAAAACATCACAGCCGGCAATGCGCTCGTGACTTTGAATCAGATCGGGGCGATGCGTGGCCCACGCCGCGCGCACACAACGCGCAAAACTCCAGTCGCGCCAGACGTTGCCGACGTAAAACGGGTTGCAGATGACCGGCGCGAACGCGCCTTCACCCCCGGGCCACGCGCGCGTATAAAGCGTCAGGGCCACGTCTTCCCGCTTGAGCGCGGCGAGCGCGTCGGCGACAAAGCGCTCGGCGCCGCCATACGGCGTGTAGCGCTGCCTGACTATGCCGATTTCCACTTCGGGAGCCTAGCCGCGCGGAACCATCTCGCGCAGCGCGGCATGGACGCGCGATACGGGCAGCGTGTTCAGGCAATCCGACACCTTGCTGCCGCCGCAGCCGTCGTTGCCGCAGGGTCGGCAGGGATGCACGTCCGAAGCGACAATGCGGTGCACCGCCATCCAGGGCCCCCATTCGACCTCGCCGCTGGGCCCGAACAACGCGACCGCCGGCGTTCCCATTGCCGCGGCGATGTGCATCGGCGCCGAATCGACGCCGACAAAGGCTTTGGCGCGTCCGGTCAACGCGGCCAGTTCGGAGAGGCTCAGTCCTCCAGCGAGGTTGACCACAGCGGCCGAAACGCAGCCGAGTATGGTCTCTATCATCGCCTGCTCTCGTGGGTCGGGGGCGCCGGTGAGAACGATGCATTCGCCTTCCTGCGCCAGCCGGTCGATGAGTTCCGCCACGCGCCCGGCCGGCCAGCACTTGAAAAGCCAGCGCGACCCCGGGTGCAACTGGATGAAGGACCCGCGGGCCAGCCCGTGCGTCTGCATCACTTCGTCGATCCGCGCGTCAGCCGCCGCTCCGGGCACCAGCACCAGGCGTTTCGCATGGTCTTCGGGATGCACGCCTATCCGGCGCAACGAGTCGAGATTGAGTTCGACCGTATGCCGGCGCGTGCCACGAGGCAGCGCATAGAAATGCGTGAAGGAACTGCGCCATAACACCGACGGGTCGTGGTGCCCGGGCGCGACCGCGTAGCGGATTCCCAGCACGCGCCGCAGCCACGCGCCGCGCGGATGCTCGGTCAGGTGCACGAGCAGGTCGTATTGCCGCTCGCGCAGCGCGCCCAGCAACCGCGACTCGTTGCGCAATTGCGCAACCATACCCTGGCGTTTCCACTCGCGATCTATCGAAAACAGGTTGGCGATAGCCGGGTGATTCGCCAGCATCGGCACTGTTTCGCGATAGACCAGCGCATCGACTTCCAGATGCGGCGCGTGGGCCTTCAGCGCCGCGAACACAGGCGAAGCAAGTAGCACATCGCCATGATGACGGAGCTTGGTGACCAATACGCGGCGCACGGCGGTAAAATCGATGACGTCGGGGACCATGGGCAGAACGATAGCAAATTCCATCGGGGACTGTGCATCGATACACCCCGCCGGTCCCAACTTGAGGTAATGATGAACAAGGCATTTACGCGCGAATCCGAAAACGATGACGACGAAGAACCCGAAGCCGTCGCCCCGTTAGTCGTGGGGCAGAAAAACTACATCACGCCCGGCGGCTATGCGCGGCTGAAGGCCGAACTCGATCGTCTGGTGGACAAGGAGCGGCCCGAGGTCGTCGGGATAGTGTCGTGGGCGGCCGGCAACGGCGACCGGTCGGAGAATGGCGACTATATCTACGGCAAGAAGCGGTTGCGGGAAATTGACCGCCGGATCCGGTTTCTGGTCAAGCGCCTTGATCTCACCGAAGTGGTGGATCCAGCCGGGCGCGATTCCGACCAGGTATTCTTCGGGGCTACCGTGACCATTGCCAATCAGCGCGGCAAGACGCGCAAGGTGAGTATTGTGGGGATCGACGAGACCGATACTACGCGCGGCTACATCAGCTGGATTTCGCCCATGGCGCGGGCGCTGCTCAAGGCGCGCGCCGGCGACACCGTAACGCTGGTCACGCCCGCCGGTCCGGAGGAAATAGAAATTCTCGATGTCCGCTATGAACCGTTGGCTTCGGCCAACGATTCCTGAGAATTTGGGCTGTCCGCGAGACTCTTGCCGCCGCAACGGTTGACGCTGGCTTGTCATTCACCCTACTATCGCGCGATGGAAAACGAATTGCGCGCGCTGGAAGAACGAATCGGGCAGCTGGCGGCGCTCGCCCGCCGGTTGCGCGCCGAAAACGCCGAGTTACGCCAATCGCTGCTGACGGCGCAGAACGAGACCTCGGCAATGCATGCCAAGGTCGAGAGCGCGTCGGCCCGCCTTCAGCGCCTGCTCGAGCGCATGCCCGAGGAAGCCGCATGAACGCCGGCAAGACCGCCGATGCACTCAGCCTCGACGTCAGCATCATGGGCCGCGAGTACCGCGTGGCCTGCAAGCCCGAAGAGCGACAGGAACTGCTCGATGCGGTGGCCTACGTGGATCGGCAGATGCGCGAGATCCGCGACAGTGCGAAGCAGAACAATGCCGAGCGGGTGGCCGTGATGACCGCGCTCAACGTTACCCACGAATTGCTCAAGGTGCGCGTCTCCGGCAGCGTTGACTTGGGTGAGTTGAAGCGTAGAATTCAGAACATGCAGTCGACGATCGATGCAGCGTTGGCGGAGCAGGAGAAACTGTTCTAGCGCATCGATGGCCGGCCCCGGTTTTGCCCGAGACCCACGTATGTGTTGTCGTGGTTCCGGGCGCAGATTTTCCCCTGCAGTGTTCGTGCTTGGTCAGCAGTATCTTTGAACCAATGCACTTGTGCATGGCTGCCGCGCCTTTGTGATGCGGTGTGCGCGTCCCACGTGGAAGCGCCTGAAGCGTCCGGCAGGCGGCCTTCTTGAACCTAGGTTCAGGATCTCCAGGGCCACACGGCACAGGCGGGGGAATCCCTAACGCGGACGCCAAGCGGCGTCCGCGGCGGGCAGCGTGATCAATGGCGGACAGATGCGTTACTGGCTGATGAAATCCGAGCCGGACGAGTTTTCGATCGACGACCTCGCAACTGTGCCGGAGCGCACTGTCGCGTGGTTCGGCGTGCGCAACTATCAGGCACGCAA
>PLYG01000239.1:0-9391 GCA_003153335.1 Betaproteobacteria bacterium
AATAGGGGTTCGCGTTGCCCGTCCGGGCAAAGTATTCCTGGTGGTAGGCCTCGGCAATGTGGAAAGTCGAGGCAGGCACGACTTCGGTGACAAGTGGCTTGCCCCAGATCTTGCCCGCGTTGATTGCCGCAATGGTTGCTTCGGCCACCGCCTCCTGCTCGGGCGAGTGATAGAAAATCGCCGACCGGTATTGGGTGCCNNTGGCGGTTCAGCGTCGTCGGATCGTGCACCGTAAAAAACACTTCCAGCAGCTCCTTGAACAACACCACATCGCTATCGAACCTGATTTGCACGACTTCGGCGTGGCCGGTGCCCCCGTCGCAAACTTCGCCATAGGTCGGGTTGACAGTATGCCCGCCCATATAACCGGACTCGACCGCTTCGACGCCCATGAATTCGTCGTAAACGGCCTCCAGGCACCAAAAGCAGCCGCCGGCCAGGGTTGCAGTCTCGATGTTCATGATGCTTGCTCCGCTTGATTGGAATGCACGTTAGTCGATGGCCGGAACGGGCGCTTACAAAACCCGCCGGCGTTCAAATCAGTTTGCCCAGCACGAAGCCGATCACGACGCCGATAATCAACGCGATGGTCACGCCGCGATACGTGAGCACATCCCTGGAATAACCGCGTTTGATCGCAACGAACGAAACGAGGTAGCCAATCGCATTCAGCAGCCATATGAAACCGATCGACAATATCTTGACAATCAGCGGACCGATGATAGGCACCAGCGCCACGATGCCCAGCAGCCAGGCAAAGGCATTGGATACCAGGCCGACGACCAGCACGCTGCCCGCGATCACCGACTTGTCCACGTTGTAGCTAAGCGCCATCCATACCAGCCCCAGCATCGCCAGCCACAGCACGACCATGACCTTCAAGCTTTTTATCCAGCCGGGCTTTTCGGTGGCGACTGGCTCGGGTGGCGGGATGTTTGCGGCGGGAGCCATGGTTCGTTGGCGTGATTTCTTGCGCATGTTCAGAGCAAAGTCTAACGCATTTGCCTTGCGCGACGCGCTGGCAGGCGCGCAAGCCCTGGCTGGGTGCGGGGAGGCGGCACTCCATCCGCCGCAAAGAACTTGCGCGCGAAATGCGCCGGGCCGTGGGAATCTCTCGACCAGGCACAACGACTGTGACCCCGCCGGTCAAAACGCCTATGCTACGACGCGCGCAACCTTCGAGCCTCAAAAAAGTTGGCCGAACAACCGGCGCAACTCGGCGTCACGAACTGCCCCAGCATCGGCGGGAGGTTTACCAGGAGAAAAGAGCATGAGCAAGATCCGATGCTGCTGGGTGCGTTGGCCTTGATGTCCACCGTCGCATTCGCGGCCGGGCCCGAAAAGGTAGTGCGTTACGTGGTTCCCTTTCCGCCGGGCTTGGTTACTTGACATGATTTGCGAACGGTTGCCAAAGCAACCCGGGCGTCCGCGCTGATGCAGCCGCTGCCACGCACGGTCTGGGCGCTGGGGCTGGTCAGTCTGTTGATGGACTTTTCGTCAGAACTGATTCACGGCCTGCTGCCCATCTATCTGACCGCAACGCTTGGCGTCGGCGTTGCGACGCTGGGCTTGATCGAGGGCGTGGCCGAGGCGACCGCGTCGATAGTCAAAGTCTTTTCGGGAACGCTGTCGGATGCGCTGGGCAAGCGCAAACCCCTGCTGCTGCTAGGTTACGGACTCGCCGCCTTGACCAAGCCGTTGTTTCCGCTGGCCGGCGGCGCGGGACTGGTCTTCGCGGCGCGCTTCCTGGATCGGGTCGGCAAGGGCATCCGCGGGGTGCCGCGCGATGCCCTGGTCGCCAGCGTGCTGGCGGGNNGTGGCAGCATGTGAGTCCGGTTGCGACGTTTGTCGCCGGCGGTGTGTTGTGTTGCGTCACTTTGCTCGGGCTGCTGTGGGTGCGGCCGTTGCGGCCCGGTCAAACATAAGCGCTTTCCAAGCCGGAGAGCGCATCAACGGAGAAGTCGGAAATGCATGCAAACCGGAAATGGCTGATGGGCGCAGCGCTCTGCGTTTTTGCCGCCGGCTGACGGTTACACGCTGATCATGGCCAATGTGGGGTCGCACGCGATCAATGCGGCGCTGTACAGCAAGCTCTCGTATGACCCGGCGAAGGACTTCACCGCGGTGGCGCTGGTCGCCGTGTCGCCCAACATGATGTCGGTGAATCCTTCGCTGCCGGTGAAATCGGCGGACNNGCCAAGGCGCATCCCGGCGCGATCAACTATGCATCGGGCGGCAACGGCAGTTTGGCGCTTCTGCCGGCTGAATTGATCGTTAACCCAGGCGCGGATCCATGCCGGGCGGGACCGGCTGATACGGATGCGCGGCCAGCACGGCGTCGTCCAGCACCAGCCCCAGCCCCGGCAGGTCGGGCGGCGCGGCGAACCGGCCTTCGATAAGCCGGGGACCCTTGCCGCCAACCACGTCGAAATAAAGATCGCTTTCGCCCAGCTGAAACTCCAGCACCGAAAAATTCGTCGACGCGCTCATCAGGTGCATGCTCGCGAAGTTGCAGATGGGACCGGTGGGATTGTGCGGCGAGCATGCCACGCCATGCCTGTGCGCCAGCGCCGCGATACGCAGCATCTCGCCATAACCCCCGGCGAACTTGACGTCGGGCATGACGACGTCGAACAGTCCGCGGGTGAGCAGCGGCGCAAAGCCGGCTTCGCCGGTCTGCATTTCCGCCCCGGCCAGCAGCACGCCCTGCGCGTTCGCCGCGCCGCGCAGGCGGGCCAGCGCGTTCCAACACGCGATATTTTCGGACACCGGGCACTCGAACCAGAACAGCCTCACCGGTTCCAGTTCGCGGAGCACGGCCAGCGCCGTCGCTTCGTCGAAGCGCCAATGGCAATCGACCATCAGGTCCGCATCGGGCCCGATGGCTTCGCGCATCGCGACGACGCGGGCGATGCCGGCGTCGATACGGCGCCGCTGCCCAGGCCAGTCCGCTGCGAAGTCTTCGCTGCACACGCTATCGAAGGGTGCGATCTTGACGCCGCGAAACCCCTGCGCGAGTGCGCGCCGGGCGCTCGCCGCGCAGCCCGCGGGCGAGCGCTCGACTGTCGCCCGGTTGATATTGGCATAGACGGGAATCAGCGGTTGGGCATAGTCGCCCAGCCAGGAGTAGATCGGTACGCCGGCGCTTTGCGCCATCACATCGGACAGCGCCTGCTCGATCGCCGAGAGCACCGACGCGCCGACCAGGCCATGCGGCGCGTGCGCAAACACGCGGGTCAGTTTCGCGATATCGGCAACGGGCCGGCCCTCGAAGTCGGCCGCAATATGCCGCAGGAACGCCTCCTGCAACGGCTCCCAGCCGTTGAGCGAGGCTTCGCCCACGCCCTGGAGTCCCGAATCGGTGGTGACCCGGACAAAGAACCAGTTGGTCTTGGCCGAAACATGAAGAATCAGGGGTTCGAGCCGGGTAATATGCATGGAAAAGCGTGGAAATTTAGTAGCCGAGAGTGTACCGCGTCTACCGGTCCCGATTGGCGGCGCCGCCATTCGTTGGCATTCGTCGCTTGCCCAAAACCGCCGCGCAAGCTACATTTGGGGCTGCCTTTCTTTTAGGAGTGCTTCCCTGTGTGGTCGCTGATTCAGGCCGCTGGCTGGCCTATCTGGTTGTTGATATTCAGTTCCATCGTCGCGCTTGCCCTGATCATCGAACGGCTGTGGATGCTGCGCCAGGTCATGGTGGCTCCCAAGGGTCTGGTCGAGCGTGTGCTGGAGGAATTCAAGCAACGCGGATTGACCCAGGATCTGGTCAACAAGACCGCGCAACAAGGCCCGTTGGGCCGCGTGCTGGCGGCCGGCCTGGTCAACGTGCGTTCGCCGCGGACGGTGATGAAGGAGTCGATCGAGGAGATGGGGCAGACGGTGGCGCACGATCTGGAGCGCTTTCTGACCACGCTGGGGACGATAGCGGCGTTGTCGCCGCTGATGGGGCTGTTCGGCACCGTGGTCGGGATGATCGAGATTTTCGGATCGGCCACGCCCACAACGGGCAATCCCGGGCAGTTGGCGCACGGCATTTCGGTCGCGCTCTACAACACCGNNTCAACTTCATTCCGTTGATCGACGTCTTGCTCGTGATCCTGATTTTCCTGATGGTGACGACGACGTACCAGCGCTTTGCCGAGCTGCAGATCACGCTACCCGAAGCGGACGCCGAACAGGTCAAGCAGCGGCCGCGTGAAATCAATGTTGGCATCGACGCCAACGGCCGCTACGTGATCAACAAGACCGTGTTCACTTTCACCGGGGTGCCGCAAATCGTCGAGGCCCTCAGATCCGCCGCCGGCGACACCAAGGATCCGGTAATCATCATCAATGCCGATGCCAATGCCACGCACCAGTCGGTAGTCCACGTGATGGAAGCGGCGCGGCGGGCCAACATCCTGCAGATCACGTTCGCCACCCAGAACACGGCGAACAAGTAGCGTGCCATGGTCCGGATGGATTCCGCGCCATCGTTCCGCGAGCGGCTGGTGCGCGACTGGTACTTGCCGCGCCCGACCCTGCTCACCGCCGCTCTCCTTCCGCTCTCCTGGCTATTCCGCGGCATGGCCGGCGTCCGGCGCAGCCTGTATTGCAGCGGTCTTTTGCGCATTGCTTCGTTGCCGGTTCCAGTCGTTGTCGTGGGCAACATCACGGCCGGGGGGACCGGCAAGACGCCGCTGGTCGCCTGGCTGGTGGGCGCGCTACGCGAGCACGGGCTGCATCCGGGAATCGTGTCGCGCGGACATGGCGGCGTCAACGTGACACCGCGCGCCGTGCAGGCGGGAGACGACCCGTGGGCAGCCGGCGACGAGCCATTGCTGCTCGCCCGCACCGGATCGCCCGTCTGGATCGGCCGCGACCGGGTAGCGGCGGCGCGCGCATTGCTTGGCAGCCACCCGGGGATCGACGTGATCGTCAGCGACGATGGTCTGCAGCACTATCGGCTTCCCCGCGCGGTGGAGGTCGTCGTGGTGGACGGGCAGCGCGGATTCGGCAACGGGGCGCTGCTGCCGGCCGGTCCGCTACGGGAGCCTCTGGCGCGGGCCAATTCGGTCGACGCCATTGTGGTGAATGGCGCACAATCGGACGCGGGGGCGATAATTGCGATCGACGTGCCGGTATTTGCGATGCAGCTCACCGGGGAGCGCTTTGTCAGCCTCGTCGACGCGACGCGAGCCGTCGGGGTCGAGGCTTTTCGGGGCAAATGCGTTCATGCCATCGCGGGCATCGGCAATCCCGAGCGGTTTTTCCGGAGCTTGCGGGCGCTGGGGCTGGATCCGGTCTGCCACGCCTTTCCGGATCATCATGCTTACACCGCGCCGGACCTCGCATTGCCTGATGCAGACGCTATCCTGATGACCGACAAGGACGCGATAAAATGCCAGGCGCTGGCTGATGCGCGGATGTGGACGCTGCCGGTCGAGGCCGCCGTCGGGCCAGGACTGATTGAACGAATACTGGAGAAGATGCATGGACGCCAAGCTGCTTGAAATTCTGGTCTGCCCCGTCACCAAGGGTCCGTTGATCTACGACAAGGCGCGGCAGGAACTGATCTCGAAGTCGGCCCGGCTCGCCTATCCGATCAAGGACGGCATTCCGGTGATGCTGGAAGAGGAGGCGCGGAAGCTTACGCCCGAGGAAGTGGAGCGGTAGCGACTGGGGAGACGGTTTGCAGTTGTCGTGTCGATCGGTCATCGGAGAGTCTTATGCTGCAGTGGAATGAAACCTGGTACGAACTCGGCTGGTTTGCCGCCTGCGTCATTGCCATGATCGTTTACGAGCGCGTGCAGCGCGGCCGCCATGGCGACAGCGATAGTCCGAATCTGCGCGGGTGGCAAGCAAGGATTCGCACCCAATGGGTCGAGACGCTGATGAAACCGGGCCGGCAGGAGATTCTCGCGGTGCAGACTATGCGCAATTCGGTGATGGCCTCGAGCTTCATGGCCTCGATCTCCGGCCTGGCGATTCCCGGCGTATTCACGATGAGCACCGACCTCAACCGGCAGGCGCTGGAATGGCACCGTGTATTCGGCCTGCCGTTCGCCGCCACCCTGCATCCATTGAAAATGATGATTCTGGTCGCGGTGTTCTTTGCCGCGTTCGTCCTGTTCGTGCAGGCGATCCGCCTGTACAACCACGTGGGCTTCATGATCGTGCTGCCCCTCGAGTCCCCGCAGTCGGTCCCGCCCCACGAAGTGGCACGCTATCTCAATCTCGCAGGCGGCAGTTTCAGCCATGGCGTGCGACTGTTTTTTGCATGCCTGCCGGCGGCAGCATGGCTCGTCGACGTGCACCTGCTGGTCGTCACCACGGTCATCCTGCTGTTCCTCTACCGCCAGTTCGATCGCCGGCCCTGAGAGCGAAGCTGGTTTCGGTACAATCCAGCGTTCTCTATCCTGCCTTGCGCGGACAGCCCGCCCATGTTCACCGTCATCATTCCCGCGCGCTACGCGTCGACGCGCCTCCCCGGCAAGCTGCTGCTCGATATCGGGGGCAAGCCAATGGTCGTGCGGGTGGCCGAACGGGCACGCGACAGCGGTGCCGAGAGGGTCCTCATTGCCACCGACGACGCCCGGATCGAGGCCGCGGTGCGGCAGCATGGCATCGACGTGGTCATGACGCGCGCGGACCATCCCACCGGGACCGATCGGCTCGCCGAAGCCGCGGCGCAACTGGGTCTCGCCGCCGATGCGATCGTGGTCAATGTGCAGGGCGATGAGCCGCTCCTCGATGCGGGCGTGATACGCGGGGTGGCGCTGGCGCTCCGTGCTGCCCCGGACGCGGCGATCGCGACGGCCTGTCATCCGCTGGCTGATGCGGCCGAGTTCTTCAGCCCGAACGTGGTCAAGGTCGTCTGCGATCAACGGGGTTCGGCGCTGTATTTCAGCCGCGCGCCGATCCCGT
Source organism: Betaproteobacteria bacterium (assembly GCA_003153335.1). Classification (GTDB taxonomy): domain Bacteria; phylum Pseudomonadota; class Gammaproteobacteria; order Burkholderiales; family Casimicrobiaceae; genus PALSA-1005. The sequence continues at coordinate 6,907 of PLYG01000239.1, forward strand.
TTGCGCGCGCCGCATTCAGTCAGCCGCGGGTCGCGCTGCCCGCACTGCCAGAGCTACCTCAGGGCCTGCCCGCCTACCGGCACATTGGTCTCTACGCCTACCGTGCCGGTTTTCTTGCCCGCTATCCGACGTTGACCCAGACCCCGCTGGAGCGCTTCGAGGCGCTGGAGCAGTTGCGCGCCCTGGGACACGGCTACCGGATCATCGTCGAAGTGCTGCCGGGACCGCTGCCCCCGGGCGTGGACACAGAGGAAGATTTGATCAAGGTCAGAGCATTATTTGAGCAGGCATGGAAATCTGGGACAATACGCCGCGACACCCTTTGAATCGTGAAGCGTAAATGGCGGCCGACTGGCAGAGCGCCCTTTACCCATCCCCGTTTGAAGACTGCGCCAACCACTATGCGACTCATCCTGCTGGGCCCGCCGGGCGCGGGCAAAGGCACGCAAGCAACGTTCATCACGGAGGCTTACGGAATTCCGCAGATTTCCACCGGCGACATGTTGCGCGCAGCGGTTGCTGCCGGAACGCCGGTGGGCTTGGCGGCGAAGAAAGTGATGGATGGCGGTGCGCTGGTCTCCGACGACATCATCACCGGTCTGGTCAAGGCCCGTCTGCAGCAGCCGGACTGCGCCAACGGTTACCTGTTTGACGGGTTCCCGCGTACGTTGCCGCAGGCCGAAGCGCTGCGCGCGGCGGGTGTGCCCGTCGACTATGTGCTGGAAATCGACGTGCCGGCCGACGAAATCATCCTGCGCATGAGCGGCCGCCGAGTGCACCTGGCTTCGGGCCGCACCTATCACCTCAAGTTCAATCCGCCCCGGGTGCCGGCTAAGGACGATGTGACCGGCGAGGATCTGATCCAGCGCGAGGATGACCGGGAGGAGACCGTCAAGAAGCGGCTGGATGTCTATATCGAGCAGACCGCGCCGCTGATCGAGTATTACGGCAAGTGGCTCGCCTCGGGCGACCGCCAAGCGCCCAAGTACCGCAAGGTCTCCGGTGTGGGCAGCGTTGACGATATCAAGGCGCGTACGCTGGCTGCACTAAAAGCATGACCGAAGCCCTGGTAAGTGTTCTCATCCGCAGCATGGGCCGCCCGATGCTCGAGGCGGCGCTCGACTCCGTCGCGGGCCAGTTGTACCCGAACATCGACGTGACGGTCGTCGCGGCTTCCGGCGACGCGCATCCGGCGCTGCCCGCGCAGTGCGGCCGGTTTCCGCTGCGCCTGGTCGGCAATGGCCAGCCGCTGGGCCGGGCGGACGCAGCCAACTTTGCGCTCGATGTCGCGCGCGGGGAGTATTGCGTTTTCCTGGATGACGACGACTATTACAATTCGGACCATGTTTCCGGTCTGATGGCGACGCTCAAAGGCAGCCCGGGAGTGCGACTCGCCTATTCGGGGATCCGCGTCGTCGGCGCGGACGGCGCGCAGCGCGGCGTGATTGGGTCGCCCTATGATCGGCTGGAGTTGCACGAGCGTGACTATATCCAGATCGGCGCCGCGCTCTTTGACCACGGGCTTGCAGCAGAGGGCTGCCGGTTCGATCCGGCGACGGGACCCTACTGCGGTTGGGATTTCTGGCTGCAGTGTTCCGAACGCACGGATTTCGCCTTCTACAATCGATCGACGACGAATTGGCATTCGGAAACCGGAGCGTCCGGCGCCGGGGGCGGCGCCAATTTCGATCCCACGATCAACGAGAGTTCTTATGCAGCGGTGCGGCAAAAGTGGGCAGCGGTGCGCAAGGACCTGGGCGAGCGCTTTGGCGCCTTCATGGTGTCCGGACGCGCGGCCCAGCAGCGCGGCGAGTCGCAGCAGGCGGAGCGAGACTATCGGGCGGCGTTGCGATTAAACGGGTTGCACCCCGATGTTCTGAACCTGCTGGCGGGTCTGCTTTACGCGCGTCGCGCAATCGCTGAAGCCGTGTCGTGTTTGCGGTTGGCTCTTTGGGCGCACCCCGATCGCACCGACATCGCCTGTAATCTGGCGCGCCTCGAAATCGAAGGCGGCAACGGGAGCCTCGCGGGCAAGTTGCTGGAATCGGTGTTGCGCCGCGATCCGGGCAATGTCGACGCGAGTGCGCTGCTGGCGCGGCTGGGTACGTGATTTTTTTACAACTCACTTTCGAGCACACCATGGTCATTCCCAATGCTTTCTATGCGCAATCCGGCGGCGTGACCGCTACCATTAACGCCAGTGCGGCGGGGGTGATCGAGACCGCACGCAAGCACCGTGACAAAATCCGAAAAGTCTACGCGGGGCGCAATGGCATCATCGGCGCGCTGAGCGAGGACCTGATCGACACCAGTCGCGAGTCTGCGGCAGCGATCGTGGCGCTGACCCGCACGCCCGGAGGCGCCTTCGGCTCCTGCCGGTACAAGCTGAAAAGCCCGGAGCAGAATCGCCTCCAGTACGAGCGGTTGATTGACGTCTTTCGCGCCCACGATATCGGCTACTTTTTCTACAACGGCGGCAACGATT
>PLYG01000239.1:9402-10578 GCA_003153335.1 Betaproteobacteria bacterium
GAGTGCATGGGCCGCCACGCCGGCTGGATCACCGCGGCCGTCGGGCTGGCCGCGGACGCAGCCAATGACATCCCGCTCTTGCTGCTGTTCCCCGAACGGCGGTTCGACGAAGCCCCGTTCCTGGCCGCCGTCGAGAAGAAGCTCGCCTCGCACGGCTATTGTTGCGTCGGGGTCTCCGAAGGCCTGCAGAATGCCGAGGGCAAGTTCATTTCCGAACTGGGGCTGCGCGACGCGTTCGGGCATGCGCAGCTCGGCGGCGCCGGCGAGACGGTGGCCAAGCTGATACGGGAAAAGCTGGGCCACAAGTATCATCAGGCGCTGCCTGATTATCTGCAGCGCGCCGCGCGCCATCTGGCGTCCAACACCGATTTGCTGCAAAGCTACGCGGTGGGCAACGCGGCCGTCGAGTACGCGCTGAAGGGCCTGAACGGCGTGATGCCGGCGATCATCCGCACCTCCGATCGCCCGTATCGCTGGAAAATCCAGCCGGTGCCGCTGGACCAGGTGGCCAACCAGGAAAAAATGCTTCCCAGGAATTTCATCACAGCGGACGGCTTCGGCATTACGCCCCAAGCCCGCACCTATTTGCAGCCGCTGACTATCGGCGAAGCACCAATGCGGTACAAGAACGGCCTGCCCGAGTTTGTCAGGCTTAAAAACACGCCCGTGCCGAAAAAGCTCCCACCGTTTACAATATAAGGCTAATCGCCCAGGCCGCACCATAATGGCCTGCGGCAACAAGATTTCGGGGTTTCGTCCTTTTGACTTAAGCGGAGGAGTCTTACATGTCAACAGCAATCATTCTGGCGCTCGCCTGTGGCGCCGCGGCCGTTCTTTACGGCTTTGTGTCCATAGGCTGGATCAATCGACAGCCTGCCGGCAATGCCCGGATGCAGGAAATCGCGGCGGCGATTCAGGAAGGCGCCAACGCCTATCTCAATCGCCAATACACGACCATCGCCATGGTCGGCGTCGTGATCTTCGTCCTCGCCAGCTGGTTTCTGGGCTGGCAGCTCGGCCTCGGCTTCCTGATCGGTGCGATCCTGTCGGGCACCGCCGGTTATATCGGCATGTTTGTTTCGGTGCGGGCGAATGTGCGCACCACCGAAGCCTCGCGGTCCGGTCTGGCCGCGGGCCTCTCCATTGCGTTCCGCTCCGGCGCCGTCACCGGCATGC
>PLYG01000021.1 GCA_003153335.1 Betaproteobacteria bacterium
CCGTGCGCCGCGCGTGGGTATGCGGCGGCATGGTGTTCCAGACGCTGCCGGGCTCGAGGACGGTGAAGCCCATCACCAGCTGGCAGGATTTGCAAACCTCCGGATGGATGACCTGGTAGATCGTGCGCACGTTCGCGGTTTCGCGTGCTCCCAAAGAAATTTTCCTGGCCTCGTCGATCGCAATTTTTCGCGTCTCGTGGCGCGCGTGGGCAGGCGTGCTCATCAGATAGAACTTCGCCGGCCGCGCTGGGTCGACGCTCTCGAAACGGATGTCCTCCGCAGCCATGGCAACGTAAAGCGCGTCGAGCTTGTCAACGTCGAACGACTTGCCGTCGACCACTACGCGCACGCAGCCGCCGACGTTGAGCAGTCCCAGCTCGCGACGGCGCAGAAACTTGTCCGAGCCGATCGGCTTCAACGCTTGCAGCGGCAAGGGCGCCGAGACCGGCATCGCGCCGCCGACGACAAAACGGTCGATGTGGCTGTAGGTAAGCGTCACCGCGTCCGGACGAAACAGTGATTCGATCAAAAAATGACGGCGCAACTGGTCGGTGTCGAAGCTCTTGACCGCTTCCGGATGCGATGCATGCCGCACTTCCATGGTGGTCTTGCCGTCCAAAGACAGAAATGTGCCTTTCGCTGCGGGAGTAATGGTCGCGGGTGCGTTCATGCCAGGAAGTCCTCTTTGCCGTGAATGTCTTCGTAGAAAAAATCGGGGTTCATGCGCCGGATGTCTTCCATGCTGATCCGCAGCCCGTCGAGATGTTCTTCCATCGCCGCCGCCGCGCGATCGGCATCATGATCTTCAATTGCCGCGACGACCGCTGCGTGTTCCTTGATGACGCGCGCCATCCGCCCGGGTAGCGGAAGAGTGAGCAGGCGATAGCGATCGATCTGCAACTTGACACCCTGCACCAGCGACCAGATTCCGGGATAGCCTCCGACGGCGGCGACGGCGGCGTGAAACGCCTCGTCGACGCCGTGAAATGCGCTGCGATCGCCGGCGGCAACCGCCTCACGCTGGCGTTCGAGAATGGCGCGAAGACTGGTTACCTCGCTGCGCCGGGCGTGCATCGCCGCCGAGCGCGCGGTCACCTGTTCCAGCGCTTTGCGGACAACGATCGCTTCCGGCAGCGCGCGCAGCGGAATGCGCGCAACGAAAGTGCCCGACTTCGAGACGGTGTCGACCAAGCCCTCGGCAGCCAGCCGCAACAAGGCCTCGCGGACCGGCGTGCGGCTTACGCCCTGCGCCAGCGCGATTTCCTTTTCGATGATCGGCTCACCAGGCTTTCGTCGGAGCCAGATGATTTCCTGGCGCAATACGCGGTAGACTATCGCAGACGCGGTCTCGATGCGGCGCCCGTGCTCGGCCAAGCGCCGCGCGGGGAGCGGATTCCGCTCCTGCGCCGGTTGCGCTCCGGCTTTGAGTTTGAGATGACGGTCCGACATCACGATTCACGTTTTCGGCGCTTGCCAGCAACTAGTATACCTAATATATTGGACAGCGCAAGTCCCGGGGTTTTCCCAGCGACCAGGCGCGAGACACAATCGAGCGCGGGAGTAACGCGATGAGCCATTTGCCCAGCCGCCTCAAGCATGGCCCCCTCGAGGGGCAGGCGCAGCACGCGCCGTGGGGGTTGTCATGACCCAGCACGAACCGCTTCGTCTGCATGTGCCGGAGCCCACCGGGCGCCCCGGCCGCCACACCGACTTTTCCTACCTGCACGTGTCGCCCGCCGGCCTGGTGCGGCGCCCGCCGGTGGACACCCAGCCGGTCGACACCAACGACCTCGCCTACGTCCTGGTGCGCGTGCTCGACGACGATGGCCGCGCCGTCGGGCCGTGGGCGATGCAGACTGATGTGCAGTTGCTGCGCCGCGGCCTGCGCGCGATGATGAAGACGCGCATCTTCGACGCCCGCATGCTGATCGCGCAGCGGCAAAAGAAGATGTCGTTCTATATGCAGTGCCTGGGCGAAGAGGCGATTGCCATCGCGCATGCCCTGGCGCTCGACCCCGGCGACATGTGCTTTCCGACCTACCGCCAGCCGGGCCTGCTGCTCGCGCGCGACGATGTGGACATGGTCGAGATGATCTGCCAGTTGCTCTCCAATGAGCGCGACCCGCTGAAGGGCCGGCAACTGCCGGTGCTGTATTCGTACAAGCGCGCCGGCTTCTTCAGCGTCAGCGGCAACCTGGCCACGCAGTTCATCCAGGCGGTGGGCTGGGGCATGGCCTCGGCAATCAAGGGCGACACCAGAATCGCGTCGGGCTGGATCGGCGACGGCGCCACCGCCGAGGCCGACTTCCACACCGCGCTGACCTTCGCCCATGTGTACCGCGCGCCGGTCATCCTCAACGTGGTCAACAACCAGTGGGCCATCTCGACGTTCCAGGCCATTGCCGGCGGCGAGGCCACCACTTTCGCCGCGCGCGGCGTGGGCTGCGGCATCGCGTCCCTGCGCGTCGACGGCAACGACTTTCTCGCGGTCTATGCGGCGTCGCGGTGGGCCGCCGAGCGCGCGCGCAGCAACCTCGGGCCGACGCTGATCGAATGGGTGACCTACCGCGCCGGGCCGCACTCCACCTCGGACGATC
>PLYG01000125.1 GCA_003153335.1 Betaproteobacteria bacterium
CGACCACCGCAAGCTGCTGATCGTTGACGGCCAGACTGCGTTCCTCGGCGGCATTAACATCAGCAGCGTCTATTCGGGCGGCTCATTCAGCCCCACCTCGAAGCGGCGCCCCGATGGCAGTCCACCATGGCGCGATACCGATCTGCAGGTAGAGGGCCCGGTGGTCGCCGAGTTCCAGAAACTGTTTCTCGCTACATGGGATAAACAAAAGGGCGAAACGCTGGCGCCGCGGAATTTTTTTCCCCAGCTAACCAATAAGGGCAAGGAAGTGGTGCGCGCCATCGGCAGTTCGCCCGATGAGCCCTACAGCCTGATCTACGCGACGCTGATCTCTGCGATCAGCAGCGCCGAAACCAGCGTGCATCTGACCAACGCCTATTTCGTCCCCGATCCGCAACTGCTTGCCGCGCTCACGGACGCCGCACAGCGCGGCGTGGACGTCAAAATCATTCTGCCGAGCAATACCGATTCCTGGCTGGTTTTCCATGCAGGACGTTCCCACTATGCCGACCTGCTGCGCGGCGGCGTGAAAATCTACGAACGCCGCGACGCATTGCTGCACTCCAAAACCGCGCTCATCGACGGCGTGTGGTCGACCATCGGATCGACCAACCTCGACTGGCGCAGCTTCCTGCACAACGAAGAGGTCAATGCCGTCATCCTCGGGCAAGAGTTCGGCGCGCAGATGCAAACCATGTTTGACGCCGACCTCGCCGCTTCCGACCCCATCACGCTGGAAAAATGGCAGCAGCGTCGGCTCGGCGACCGCGTGAAAGAAATCGCCGCGCGGATGTGGGAATACTGGCTGTAGGCCCCATATCGGGACCACTTCCACGACGTCGATTGGCCCGAGCATTGGCAAAGACCCAGGGAATTGTCGAATGCTAAGAGAAGGAAAGGTTGTGGCGAAAAGGACCAGCGAACTAAAGGCGCTAAGGGCAGTTGCGTGCGCGGCCGCCCTGCTATGCATAGGGACGGGCGCTGCCCGGGCCGACGACGCAGCCACGAACGCAGGCCCGGCCGCAACGCTAAGCGCCCGGTACGCTGTACTGAAGGATGAACTCAGCCACAACCAGTTCCATCGGCCGCTCCACATGGATTCGAGCGAGCGCCCGGATGGCGTTACGGGTGAGATCTTTGCGCTCGTCAACTATCCGTTTGCCACTGCAGGGGCCGCGCTGAACAAGCCATCCCAGTGGTGCGATATCCTGATTCTGCATCTCAATACCAAGTACTGCCGCCCTGCGACCGACAGCCAGGGAACGGTCCTGCATGTCATTATCGGCAAGAAATACGACCAGCCGGTGAACGCGGCCTATCGCGTGGACTTTGTCTATCGGGTTGCCGCCAGGACCGCGAATTACTTGCAGGTGAAACTGAACGCAGACGAAGGTCCGCTCAGCACCCGCGACTACCGCATCGTCCTTGAGGCAACGCCGGTGGAAGATGGCCAGACGTTCATCCGTCTTTCCTATTCGTACGCCTATGGCATGGTGGGGCAGCTTGCGATGCGGGTCTACCTCGGCACCATCGGACGCAACAAGGTGGGGTTCACCGTGGTCGGCAAGGAAGCCGACAGCCAGCCCCAGTCCATCGGCGGCATGCGCGGCGTGGTGGAGCGCAACACCATGCGCTACTACCTCGCCATCGATGCCTTCCTTGGCGCCTTGTCGGCCCCGCCAAAGGCGCGCGTGGAAAAGAGCCTGCGTGACTGGTTTGCAGCCACCGAAAGCTATCCGCGCCAGTTGCATGAAATGGAGCAGAGCGAATATCTCGACATGAAGCGCAAGGAGTATTCTCGACAGCAGGCGGAAGTCATGAAGTAAAGGGGCCGGCCAGGAAAGAATTTTGGTTGATATAATCGTCCTGACCGAGAACTGACGGTAACCCGCCGCTCACTCCCGTGGAGCGGCGTTTTTGTTTTGGAGACCACCATGCAAACCATCCGCACTCTGGCCACGATGTTGGCGTTGGCCTTCTCGGCATCCCTGGCACTCGCGCAGCAGCCCGTCGTGATGCGCATCAGCCATCAAGTGCCGCCGGCGCATCACCTGAGCAAGTTGCTCGAGGCTTTCGCCGCCGACGTCAAGGCGCGCACCAACGGCCAGGTCGAGGTGCAGTTGTTCGGATCCGAGCAACTGGCCAAGGCGGTGGAGAACTTTCCTTTTGTCGCCAAGGGCAGCATCGAAGCGGCGATGAGCGTGAATTTCCAGTGGGGCAAAACCATCCCTGAACTGAGCGCCTTGACGATTCCCTACTTTTTTACCGATCTCGAGCGCATCAAGCGTTTCCCGCAATCGGAGGCCCGCAAGTTTCTTGACGCCAAGCTCGACGCCCGTGGCGTGAAAAGCGTGATGTGGATCTATATCACCCGGCAGTCGATCTTTACCTCGAGCAAGGCGCCGCTGATCAAGCTGGAGGATTTCAAGGGCGTGAAAATCCGCGGTCTGAACCAGCTGACCGACGAGGCCTTGACCGCGGTCGGCGCGGCGCCCTCGGCGATGCCCGGATCCGAGGTCTACCAGGCGCTGCAGTCGGGCGTGCTGGACGCGGGGCTCACCGACCTGTCCGCCGCCTACAGCCGCAAGTTCTTTGAAGTGCAAAAGTACGGGACGGTGTCGCCTTACTTTACCGTTTACTTCCATATGTTCGTCAATCCCAAGTGGTGGAACGCACTGAAGCCGGAGCACCGCGCCGCGCTCGAAGCGGCCGTCGCGAAAACGGAAAAGGACGCGATCGAGGTTACCGAGAAGACGGCCGCGGATGCCCTCACGCAGCTCAAGGAAAAAGGCATGACCTTGCACCTGCAAACGCCGCAGGAAGCGCAGGTGTGGCGCGCGAAAATGGAACAGCCGGTGATCGACGCGTTCCTGAAAACCGCGCCCGAGAGCGGAGCGAAAATCATCGAGCTGCTCAACAAGCTGTAGGGACCAGGCTCTGCCCATGTTGCCGTGGGCGTTAAGCGGAGCTCAGGGAGAGCAAAATCGCACAACCTCGGACGGTAAGCCCGGGCCGGCCCGGATCCCGGGACAGTCGACTTCGGCCGCAGAATTCCCGCCGTTGGCCGGCATGAGCAACCTGCTCGCCCGCGGCGCCAACCGCGTCGTCCGCTTTCTCTCCCGTCTGGGTATCGCGCTCGCGGCGGTCTCGCTGCTGATGAGCCTGGCGCTGATCACCTACTCGGTGGTGATGCGCTATTTCCTCAACCGCCCGCAATCCTGGATCGACGAAATCGCCGGTTATCTGCTGGTCGCCTCGGTGATGCTGGCAGCGGCGGACGCGCTGTTTCACGGCGAGCACATTGCGGTGGACATCGTCACCGAACGCCTCCCGGCCGGCGCCAAAAAAATCATCGATAAACTCGGCCTGGTTGCTGTCGCCGTGATGGGTGCGCTGCTGGCAGCCAGCGGCTGGGACATGGTCGAATTCTCGTGGACGTCCGGAATGGTGTCGACCGGGTATCTGTCGGTGCCGCTGTGGCTTCCGCAATTGCTGGTGCCGATCGGCGGCGCGCTGCTGGTGATCGCGGCCATCGCGATGCTCTTCCTGCGCGATAGCGATGCGGCTGACGGCGGCCATGGCGGCAACAGCCTGCCGCCGCACGGCCTGGAATAGCCGATGATCTTTGCATTGATTCTCGTCGGTCTGATCATCGTTCTCTTGACCGGGCTGCCGGCGTTTGCCGGCCTGGGACTATTTTCGATCGCGATCCTGGTCGGGGTCGAGGGCAACCTGGGCAACATCGGCGAACTCGTCTTCGGCAAGCTCGACACGTATTTGCTGGTATCGATTCCGCTGTTCACGCTGATGGCGCACTTCATGATCCGGGGCAACGTAGTCGACGACTTGTTCGGCGCCGCCCACACGATGCTGCGCCACCTGCCCGGGGGCTTGGCCATCGCGACGGTCGCGGCCTGCACCGTCTTCGCCGCGATTTCGGGATCCAGCGTGGCGACGGCGCTGACCATAGGCTCGGCCGCGATTCCGCTGATGATCCGCTTCGGCTACGATCCCAAGGTAGCGTATGGCGTCGTTGGCGGGGGTGGGACGCTGGGCATCCTGATACCGCCTTCGGGCCCGATGATCCTGTACGGCGTCGTCTCGGACACCTCGATCGGCGCATTGTTCATGGCTGGCGTGATGCCCGGCCTGATGATGGCGCTGATATTCGGTCTGTTTTGTTACATGCAGGGCCGCTTCGGCAAGGTTCGGGTCGCGACCGAACCGCGGGCGACGCTTGCTGAAGTAGGCGCCGCGCTGCGCAGATCTTTCTGGGCGCTGACCCTGCCCGGTCTGGTGCTGGGCGGCATGTACTTTGGCGTCTTTACCGCGACCGAAGCCGCTGCCGCCGGCGCGCTCGCCGCGCTGCTGATCGCGGTCATCGTCTACCGGAGCCTCGGCTGGAAGGAAATCTGGCTGGCTGCGATCGATACCGCGCGGAATACCGCGATGCTGTTCCTGATCCTGGTCTCCGCCGGCATCCTGGGCCACGTCCTCACCAAGCTGCGCATCCCCTTGCAGATGGTCCAACTGGTGACCGAGTACGGCGTGTCGCAGCTCGGATTCCTAGGCGCGGTGATGGTGCTGATCTTCATCCTGGGGATGTTCCTGGAGACTATTTCCATCATCCTGATCACCACACCGGTGGTGCTGCCGGTGCTGGCCGCGCTCAAGATCGACCCGGTCTGGTACGGCATCCTGCTCACCGTCAATCTGGAGCTGGCGCTGATCACCCCGCCGGTGGGGATGAACCTGTTCGCGTTGAAAGCGATCACCAGGGCGCCGATCAATCACATCATCATCGGCGTGGCGCCCTATGTGCTGCTGCTGCTTCTGGGCCTGGCGCTGGTGATGTTCTTCCCGCAGATCGCGCTATGGCTGCCGCAGACCATGGCGTTGAACCGGTAGCGGGCCGCGGGAACCCGGACGAACGGTATTGTCCTTCCGGGGCGGGTCAGCGACAATGCGCCGGTCCTGTTTGCAGAAACTTCTGAAATTTCATTGGATATGAACAAGATGACGCACCGCAAGCCCTTCAGCCTCCAAGATTCGGAACCTCAGCATTCCCGGCGTCGTTTCGCCGGCGCGCTGGGCACGCTCCTGGCCGCGCCGGCGCTGCTGTTGTCGCGGTATGCGCCCGCAAGCGCTGCGCCGTCCAGGACGCTGCGTTTCGATCATACGCACACCGGAGAAAAGCTCACCGTCACGTACACGGCAGGCGACCGCTATCTGCCATCGGCGTTGCTCGAAATCAATCGCTTTCTGCGCGACTTCCGGAACGGGGACGTGCACGCGATCGATCCGCAGCTGCTCGATCAGTTGCACATGCTCGCGACCCTGACGGCCAGCCCGGCCCCTTTCGAAGTGATTTCCGGCTATCGCTCACCCGCAACGAACAACAGCCTGCGCGCCCACAGCAGTGGAGTCGCCGCCCATAGCCTGCACCTCGATGGCCGCGCGATCGACATCCGGCTGGCCAACGTGGCGCTTGCCGACCTGCACGAAGCGGCGGTGTCGTTGCGCGCGGGCGGCGTGGGTTTCTATCCTGGCTCGAATTTCGTTCACATCGATACCGGCCGCGTGCGCCGCTGGTGACCGGGCCCATCGGGTTAATGGCGCAAGCCCCAATATGCAGCCAGCGCATCGCTTCTCCTCGCCAGCGCACGTTCCGAACTTTCATCGAGGCGATAAACGTCCGCGACGAACAAAGCCCGCCCTTCGTGATCGGCAATGGCAGTCGTATAGAAGATCACGACCGGAATCGGCGTGGCAAGCCGCACCGTGTGTGTCTTGCCCGGGGCCATCCCGGCCTCGATTCGTTCGGCGCTCCACTCCGGCTGATCGCGCAGCACAAACTGCGCGAGTGCGCCCGGGTTTTCCAGGCGAATGCAGCCGTGACTGAAATCGCGCCGTGAGCGCGCGAACAGCTGTTTCGCCGGCGTCGCATGCAGATAGATGTCTTCGCTGTTGGGCAGGCCGAATTTGATCGTACCCAGGGCGTTGGTGGCGCCGGGCCGCTGGCGCACGCGCAATTGGCCGGCGCCTAGCGCGGCCAACGCCGCGGCGTCGACGGTCGTGCTGACGGCAGCATTTTTCCCGGTTCCAACGAACTCCATATCATTCCGCTCAAGATACGCGGGGTCGCGCTGGAGCTTGGGAATGATTTCCTTGCGCGCGATGCTCGGCGGGACGTTCCAGTAAGGGTTGAATTCGATGTAGCGCATTTCGCCGACAAAGGCCGGGGTCTGCGTGCGCATCGACTGCCCCACGATCGCCCGCATTGCCAGCGCCGGCTCCGGGGAGGAAGGGCCTGCGTCGAACGCCCAGAGCTTGAACGATGGGATGTTGACCGCAATGAGCGGGCCATCTGGAAAATAAGGGAGCCAACGCAAGCGTTCCATGGAAAGTTCGATCTGGCGGATGCGAGTGGCGAGCGGCATGTTCAACTCAGCCAACGTTTGCTTGCCCAGGACGCCATCGGGCTCAAGCCCGTGGCGATCCTGGAACAGCCTGACGCCGTCGACCAGCGGCTGCTCGTATCGATTGTCCAGCGTTGCGGGAGCGGCGGCCGACAAGTCGCCCAAGAGGATCAGGCGCTCGCGCAACGCCGCGGCGCCGGGATACGATGCGCCCGGCTCGCTTTTCCTGACCCCTTTGGGTAGCTCGGGCAGAGGCGAGAACGGCTGCGCGGCCAATTGCCGGTACTGGGCCAATGCCGTCTTGAGCCGACGGTAGATCGGAAAGCCGGGCTCCGCCGCGGCGATGACCTGGGCGAGCCGGTCTTGCGCGAGCGCAGTGCGCAACTGTTCCACCGGGTCGAAGGCGAGTGTGCGCACTTGGAACGGGACATCGGTGTAAGCCGACCGCAGCCGGCCGAGATGCGAGTCCGCAAGATAGTGCAACAAGGCAAGGGTCAGCGAAACATCGAAATGCGCCAGTTCCTGGTCCGGATGCTCGCCGGTCGTGAGGCGTCGCCCTTGCGTAGCGAGCCACTCCACGTCGTAGTCCGCAAGAGCAAGGCCTCGGGTCGGCACCGCCTGCAGTTGCGCGATTGCCTCTGCACTCGCCGGGCGCGCCTTCCCCGCGCTCGACCACGCCGGCGCGTAGGCCACATTACCGTAGAAGCGTTCCAGCCAGATGCGGTCGTCCTGGACGTTAAAGGCCCTCAAGTTCGCGCGCTGGGCCTGCGCTGCCGCGAATTCGATTTCAGCACGAATATCTGGCAGCGACGGCCCCGCCGCCGCCACTGCCTGCGCCACGCCGATAACGAAGCCGACGATGACCGCTGCCAGCGTGCGCAGCAGGCGGATCTCGTTGCGCCAGGAGTGCGCAACCATAGTCGAGTCAACCGATGTCGAATATCCAGGACTTGCCGCGTGCGCGCGATTCAATCAGATCGCTCCGGCGTCTCTGAGCGCGGCAATCCGCGCGGCATCGTAACCCAGCCTCTGCAACAGCTCGTCGGTATGCTGGCCCAGCGCGGGCCCGGGCGCATCGATGTCGCCCGGCGTAGCGGAGAGCTTGGGCACGATGCCCGGCACCTTGAGTGACGTGCCGTCGTCGAGCTTCACCGTGCGTATCATGTCCCGGGCAATGTATTGCGGATCGCTGACGATGTCGGCAATCGAATAGATTTTTCCGTTCGGCACTTGCGCCGCATTGAGCAGCGCCACCAATTCGTCGGCGTCGTACAACCTGGTCCACGCTAGAATCGCAGCATCGAGCTGCTGGGCGCGCAGCGCGCGACCGGCGTTGTGCGCGAGCGCCGGATCGTTGCCCAGATCATCGCGCCCCATCAGGCTCATCAGCCGCTTGAAAATCGAGTCGCCATTGGCGCCAATCACGACATGCTTGCCGTCCTTGGACTGGTACGTGTTCGACGGCACGATGCCGGTCAGATTGCTGCCGGTGCGCTCGCGAATCTCGCCGGTGACATCGTATTCGGGCAGCGTCGCCTCCATCAGGTTGAACACCGCCTCATACAGCGCAACGTCAATAACCTGGCCTTTGCCGCTCACCTGATCGCGATGGCGCAACGCCATTAGCGTGCCGATCACGCCGTGCATCGCCGCCAGCGCGTCCCCGATCGACAAATTGATGCGCACCGGCGGCCGGTCGGGAAAGCCGGTCACATAGCGCATTCCGCCCATCGCTTCGGCGACCGAACCAAACCCTGCCAGGTCGCGCATCGGGCCGGTCTGCCCGAAGCCGGACAGACGCAGCATCACCAGCCGCGGATTGAGCGCCGACAAGTGCTCCCAGCCGATGTTCCATTTTTCCAGCGTACCGGGACGAAAGTTTTCGATCACGACGTCGGCATCGCGGCACAGCTCGCGCACGATTTCCTGGCCTTCGGGCCGGCGCAAATCAACGGTCAGCGACTTCTTGTTGCGCGACTGCACGTGCCACCACAGCGACGTGCCGTTGTGCAGCTTGCGCCAGGTGCGCAGCGGATCGCCGCCTCCCTTCGGGC
>PLYG01000466.1 GCA_003153335.1 Betaproteobacteria bacterium
GGATCGACGACCTCCCAGCTCTGGTACAGGTTGGTCGAACCGTGCGCGACGTCCGGATGCTCGGCGACCATGCGCTGCCATGCGCTTGGGTAGCCTTCCTGGAAGGCGAGCCCCTTCGCATAGGGGCCGTAGGCGAGAATGACCGGATAACGTCCATCGGTTTTCGGGCGAAACACGTCGGCGCGCAACACCAACCCGTCCTCCATGGCGATCGGTACGTCCCAGTCGATGCGCATGCCATCGCGCAGTTCGCTGTGGGGCGATGGCATCGGGTCTCCTTTGTTTGCGGCTGTCCCTGCGGCCCAGCCCTGCTATTCTCTTATTGGACGCCAATTTGACGCCATCGACGCGGTCGTGTCAACTTGCATATTCGCCGCGGTAAATACGGTATTACACGAACAAAGGGGCAAGCATTGAAAATCGGCATGGCAGGTACCGGCAGGATGGGCGCGGCCATCGCGCAGCGGCTGATCGGTGTCGGTCATCAAGCCCCGGTCTGGAATCGCACTGCGGCAAAGGCGCAGGCGCTCGCCGCCGCCGGCGCCAGGATTGCCGCGACACAGGCGGCGCTTGCCGCGGACGCGGAAGTGGTCGTCAACATGCTCACCAACGCCGCGGCGATCGACGCCGCCTACCACGGTGCGAGCGTCACTTCACCGGCGTTGCGACCCGGTGGCACATTTGAATCTGCGCATGTCAGATTGGAGTTGACCCGGTTTCGCGGACAGGTTAACGCTTGGGTTTCAAGCGATTTCCGCGGTTGCTGTTGGCTGCACGGTTGCGCGTGATCGGTATTGGACGCAACACGACGCGCCTCTTCTTGAGACGACTTAGGGCCGAGCTCGCACACACTTATGACTTCTACTTTGCCTTGACAACCTGAAAAGGGAGATATACGCTTTACCGATGAAAGCGTTGCTATCGATCGGTCTACTTCTCTGGGCTTCGCTTGCAGCGGCCGCCGATCCCGTCACGTTGCGTTACTGGTCGTTCCTCGATCCGGCGTCGAGCGATCCTCGTTCGATCGCGCAGACGCAGATGATCAACGCATTCACGGCAGCAAATCCCGACGTCGCGGTCAAGGTAGAAGTGGTGCATTGGTCAAAGATGGTCCCACTTCTCGTGACGGCCGCCGGTGCCAACCAGGCGCCCGATATTGCGCTGATTCACTACACGCGCATCCCAGAGGCCGTGGAGTCGGGCGCAGTAATCCCGATCGACCGCTTTGTGGACGCGCTACCCAAATCGTCGCTGGACGACTTTCTGCTGCCGCTGGACAAGACAAAGTACAAGGGTCATCTCTATTCGATTTCCGTCGAGCATCGAATCGAAGGGATGCTGTTTTACCGAAAGGATTTGTGGGATACGGCTGGGCTGCAGCAGCAGCCCAAGACCTGGGAGGAACTTGCTCGCTACTCCAAGAAACTCAATCAACCGCCGGTTTGGGGATTTGTGTGGGCGCTGTCGCGCAAGGATGCCGCCGCCAACGTAAAGATATTGCAGCCGCTCTATTGGAGTGCCGGCGGCGACTTCTACAAACCGGATGGTTCCGCCGCCGTCAACAGCCCGGTTGGCGTGCAAATCGCCAAGACCATTTCGGGCCTCGCTTTCGTTGACAAGACCATGCCCGCATACGTCGTCGGCGTCGAGGAAGCCCGCAGCATGATGAAGGGCGGTACGACCGCCATGTTCGTAGAAGGGACGCAGATATTTCAATCGGTGCGCGCCAGCAAGACCGTCGGCAATAACCTGTTCACGATGCCACTCCCCGCCCTTTCCGAAGCCGCGTACCCACCGCCCGCGTTTGTCACGGGCCAGACACTCGCCATAACCAAGGATGCGAAAGATCCTGGCGCGGCCTGGCGTTTCGTGCAGTTCATGACGGGTCCTCAGGCGCAGTTGATCAGCGCGAAAGTCGGTCTGAACATGCCGGTACGAAAGTCCATCTTCTCCGATCCCTGGTTCGCGACGTCCGAAGGAAAGGTGATCACGGAGTGGAAGGACTACGTGGTGGCAAAGGGTCGTTCCCCCGAACAAAACATGCTTTCCGATTTCATGAGCGACTCGCTTGGGTTAGCGTACGAAGAGATATTGACCGGTCGCAAAGATCCGAAATCTGCGCTCGACCAGGCAGCGGCTCGTTACAACGAGCGTAAAGCCAAGAATTGACAGTGCAGCATGACTCTCGCTGGCGCGCTTGAATACGAGCTCGGGCGCGACATCGAGAGAGCGTCCGAAAGTGGCCATACGCCCCATAGACAAGCTGCCGTATATTTTCGTGGCGCCGGCGCTATTGATTCTGTTGCTGGTCGCCGCCTATCCCGTGTTTTTTGCGGTCCAACGCTCTTTCTATGCCACCAAATTCCTTGAGCTCGGCACCTACGTCGGGTGGCGACATTACATCGAGTTTTTTACCCAGCCGCATGGCTGGCTGACGATACGCAACTCGTTGGTATTTTCGGTGGCGTGTGTGGCGCTGACGCTTCCGTTCAGCATTCTGTTGGCCCTGATCCTGAATCGGCCGCTTCCTTTCAGAACGACGATTCGCACTCTCCTTATTCTGCCGTGGATCGTTTCGCAGACTATCGCTGGATTGCTCTGGGGCTGGGTGTTGAATCCGAGCTTCGGCCCTGTTCCATATTTTATTGGGTCCCTCTTCGGTACGCGGATTGCGTTCTTTCAGGATCCGAATCTGGCGATGGCGGCGACCGTCGTAGCAAATGTATGGCAATCGTATGGACTGTCGTTCGTCCTTGTGCTGGCGGCATTGCAGACCATTCCGGACGATCTGTACGAGGCGGCCGAACTCGATGGTGCGGGGAGATGGGACAGGCTGCGATGGATTACGCTGCCGCTTCTGCGGCCCACGCTCGCAGTCTCGCTGATCGTGCTGACTCTCCACAATCTCAACATGGTGTCGCTGATTCTGGTGCTTACCGGAGGCGGACCCGCAGGTGCAACGGAGACTCTCAGCGTGCGGGTCTTCAATGAAGCCTTTCAATTCCAGAATATGGGATTGGCGGCGATGATGGGCGTCATCATCGCGGCCCTGAATTTCGCCTTTAGTGTCGCCTACCTCCGCGTGCTTCGGCGCGGTCCGGTGTCCGCATGAGTCGCCGTTCGGATAGATCCGGCGTAATGATCTGGGTCGTCCTGCTTGTGGCACTCGCATTTGCATTGCTGCCAATTTTCTGGGGAGTGTCGACCGCATTCAAGGACGCGACGGTTGCGGAGAGCTTCCCGCCGACCTGGTGGCCCAATCCGCCTACGCTGGCAAATTTCGAAAGAATATTCGCCGGATCCAGCTTCGGCCGCTACATGTTCAACAGCGCGTTAGTTTGTCTGGTCACGATCGCCGCGACGCTCGCCATCGCAATACCCGCGGGTTATGCGGCCGCGCGCTGGGAGTTCCGCGGCAAAAACCAGCTGCTGTTCTTCATCCTGAGCGTAGGAATGATTCCCGGCATCTGCATACTGGTTCCGCTCTATCTGCTCGTCAGTTACGTCGGTATCTACGACACGTACTTCGGACTGATTCTGGTCTATACCGCTTGGCAGGCGCCCACCGCGGTATGGATCATGCGCGGCTTTTTCGAAGCCTTGCCGCGGGAGTTGGAGGAGTCTGCCTACATCGATGGTTGCAGTAGAACGAAGGCTCTCCGCCTCATCATCCTTCCCCTTTCTCAACCAGGAATGGCAGCGGTTGCAATTCTGGTGTTCATCTATGTCTGGAATGAATTCCTCATCGCGTATGTCCTCACGATCAGCGATAATCGACGGACGATACAAAGCGGGCTATATTTGTATGTGACCCAAAGCGGCATTGAATGGGCCAGCCTGATGGCGGCGGCCGTCACTGCATTGGTACCGCCGATGTTGGCTTTCAGTGTCTTGCAATCGAGATTCATCCAGGGACTCACGCGAGGCGCCGTCAAGTGAAGCGTGTCCCATGTTCAATACAAAGGAAGAAAGAGATCGTCATGATAAGTTATGAAATCAACAAGGATGCAAAGTTCGTGACGGAGCCGCGCCGCGAGGTTCCGGTGGTCCACAACGTCGACGTTCTCGTCGTCGGTGCGGGAACGGCCGGGTCCGTCGCCGCACTTGCGGTNNGTCGAACGGGGGGGCTACGTAGGCGGCACGGGCGCGGCGGCTCTGATGTGCCTCTACACCATTCCCTATAGCAAGACCTACGGGATCTGTAAGGAGTTCGTGGACGGAATGGCCGACCGCGGGGGCGCGGTGCGTGGACCCGTCATTCCATTCGATCCGGAATCGTTCAAGCAGGTCGCCTTGGAGAAGCTCCAAGGCGCCGGGGCACGTTTGTTGTTCTATACATGGACTGTTGGAACAATCGTGGAAAGCGGGCGCGTCAAGGGCGTCATTATCGAGAATAAGTCTGGCCGCCAAGCCATTCTGGCCAAAGTCGTGATCGATGCGAGTGGGGACGGCGATGTGGCGACCTCAGCGGGCGCGCAGTATGTGCTGGGTCGGGAGAGCGACAGCAAGATGCGACCGATGTCCGTCGTGTTCCGTATGGGTCCGGTCGATGTTCTGAAGATCAAGGAATACCGGGATCGGAATCCCATGGATTTCTCACCGGACCCCGGCCACAACATTCTGGACATCGAACAGAAAATTGTGCGGCTGGATGGATTCTTCAACATCGTCCGCGCCGCCAACAAGGCGGGTCGACTGGACAAGAACATTCACTATCTGCGTCTGTACGGGATCGCTGGCGAGACCGGAAACCTCTATATCAATTCCGTCCGCGTCTACGGCGTCGATGGAACAAAGGCCGGCGACCTGAGCCGGGCACAAGAAGAGGCCATGCGGCAGATCCGCGAGATCTCGGATTTCGTCAAGCAGGACATTCCTGGGTTCGCTGACGCCGTCATCCTTGAAACGGCTGTGATGATGGGCGTCCGCGAGACACGTCGGATTCTTGGTGACTACACGCTTGGGATCGAGGATTGCGAGACGGCGCGCCGGTTCTTCGACACCATCATGACCAACGAAACGCACATCGTACCGGGGGTGGAGATTCATAGCCCGGACGGCGGCGAAGGCGCCGCGGACGATGCCTACGTAGCGGGTCTGGAACTTCCGTTCAACGAGTTTTCCGTGCCGTACGGATGCCTGCTTCCGCAAGCGCTCGAAGGGATTCTCGTCGCTGGTCGATGCATATCGACGACCCACGAAGGGGATTCGTGGACGCGGAGCCAGCCGTTCATGATGCAGATCGGCGAGGCCGCTGGTACAGCTGCAGCCCTGGCGGCACGCAACAACGTTACGCCGCGCAACCTGGATATCAAGCAACTGCAGAGTGCGCTACGAAAGGCTGCGGCGCATTTCTTGTTGCCGGAGGGCGCCGAGCAGGCGTGAGCGCGCGTGGCGTCCGAAAAAACTTTCGGAGTGTCATTCGTGAATATCGCGAGCTCATCGCGATGCATGTTTCATCGTTGTGATCACCCGCGCGAGGCCTGCGGGCCTTCCTGATATTGTGCCCCTCTGACCCTCCATTTCTGGAGGCCCGGATCGACGACAGCGGGCCGTTCATCCCAAAGGCGCGGGTGGCGTAGCCGTCANNCCTCGGGCATGGGCAACGGTCGGTGTCTGCCAGCCGGTGAATTGTTGTCCGCCCAGGCCGATCGGTGAAAAAGCCATGCGGATGGTGAGATGTCAATCAGCATCGCCGTCATTGTCGAATTCTGAAAAAGGGGACAAAGGTAGTACAGACTTACATGCTGACGGCGGACATGCCGTAATTATTGTTGCGTATCGGAGAACAGATGTATCTGGGGAGGGCTGCATTTTTCTTACAATCAAACTGAGACACTACCCGCGAGAACTGCCGCGGGACTTGTCACCTTGATTCTGCTAGGATCGCGCGTAATCATGACTGACATCACGCCCGCCGTCCGCGCCGACCTCGCCCCGACCGGGAAGCTCCGAGCCGGGATCAACTACGGAAACTTCATTCTCGCCACGAAGGACCGTGCGACCGGTGAGTCGCGTGGCGTGGCGGTCGACCTGGTGCAGGAGATCGGTCGGCGGCTCGGCGTGTCCGTCGAAATCGTCGCCTACGATAGCGTCGCCGTCATGGGCGACGCAGCGCCGACCGGCGCATGGGACGTCGCGTTCCTCGGTTCCGATCCGGCGCGCGAGGCGCTGATGGGCTTCACCGCGGCCTACCTCGAGATCGAGGCGACCTACCTCGTGCCGGGCAATTCGCCGCTGCGCACCGCGGCCGAAGTGGATCGCGAGGGCGTGCGGGTCGCCGCCCCGGCCCGCGCCAACTATGAGCTGTTCCTGAGCCGCAGTCTCAAGCGCGCCCAGCTCGTGTCGACGCAGGGCGCCGACGCGGCGTTCGACCTGCTCGTGACCGGCAAGGTGGGCGCGCTCGCCGGCTTGAAGCAAGGGCTGCTTGGCCTGGCCGAGAAGCTGCCCGGATCGCGCATCGTGGAGGGGCGCTTCATGGGCGTGCAGCAATCCATCGCTGTGCCCAAAGGCCGCGATGCCGGCCTCGGCTACCTCCGGCGCGTCGTCGAGGACGCCAAGGCGTCTGGACTCATCGCCCGCGCGATCGAGAAGACGGGCGCCCGCGGCGTTTCCGTCGCGCCTCCCGCGAAGTAGCTCACTCTCCGAGTCTCTCCACCAATGATGCTGAAGTCTCGGTGTCTCCGATTCTTGCTTCGATCGCCGATGCCTTGGCTGGCGGTAATCGCGTCGAGATCCGTGGGTTCGGGAGTTTCGCCTTGTACTATCGACCGCTCCGAAATTGCAGGAATCCAAAATCCGGGGAGCAGGTCCAGATTCCGGCGAAGTACGTGCCGCATTTTAAAGCCGGGAAGGAATTGCGGGAACGTGTCGATGACGCGGGCGGGCGGTCCGCTCTCCACTGTGCTGCCGAATGACCGACAGCAGTCCGGCTGTGCATCGCGTCGAAACCCTCACCGGCCTCGTTGAACGCATCACTTATAACGACGCTGAGAATGTGAATTATCGCGCGCGATTGAG
>PLYG01000333.1 GCA_003153335.1 Betaproteobacteria bacterium
GCGTGTATTTCTCATTCTGTATGCTGCGCTCGAACATCGGGCGCGCCTTCAAGGCGCTACGCGAGGACCCGCTGGCGGCGGCCGCCAGCGGCATCAACGTGCGCAAGTACAAGTCGCTGGCGTTCATCATCAGCGCGCTGTACGCCGGTTGCGCTGGCAGCCTTTCCGCGCACATGGCGCCGGGGTTCCTCCATCCCAACAACTTCACGCTGGTGGAAATGATAACGGTGCTGCTGATGGTCGTGCTGGGTGGCCTCGGCCATATCTGGGGCGGCATCATCGGCGCCATCATCGTGACGATCATCTACGACCTCACCCGCGACTACTACCAGTACCAGCTGCTCATGTTCGGCATGGTGATCGTACTGACGGTGATGTTCATGCCGACCGGCATCGGCGGCCTCATCGACCGATACCTGGTGACCAGGGGCTTCGTGGCGATCCGGAAAGCGAAGAAAAATGCTGCTTGAGATCACCGGGTTTTCGAAGCGTTTCGGCGGCCTTGTCGCCGTGTCGAACGTCGATCTCAACCTCGAAGACGGTGAAATTCGGGGTATCATCGGGCCGAACGGATCGGGCAAGAGCACGCTGTTCAACCTGATCTCCGGGGTCTATCGGCCAGAGCCGGGCGGCACGATGTTCTTCGACGGCGAGAACGTCACGAACCTGCCGCCGCACGAGATTGCGCGCCGCGGCATTGCCCGCACGTTCCAGTTGCTGCGCATTTTTGTGCAGATGACCGTGCTCGAGAACCTGCTGGTCGGCCATCACTGCCACACGCATTACGGCACGCCCTCAGCGATCGTCGGTCGCACCGCGGTGTGGAAAGAGGAGCGCCGGGTCCGGGCGGAGATGATGGACCTGCTCTCCTTCATCGGGCTTGCGGATTACGCGCGCATGCCGGCGGGCGAGCTGTCCGGGGGACAGCGGCGCCTGCTGGCGCTCGGCCGGGCGATGGCGATGCGCCCGAAACTGCTCCTGCTGGACGAGCCCGCGGCGGGTCTTTCGCCGGTCAACGTGGACAAGTTGCTCGACACCGTCATAGTGCTCAAACAACGCTTTGGTCTCACGGTAATCATCATCGAGCACATCCTGAAAGTCGTGATGGACACCTGCAGCGTCGTGTCAGTGCTGGAGCATGGCGAGAAGATCGCCGAGGGTCCACCGGCGGCGATCAAGGACAACCATCGCGTGATCGAAGCCTATCTGGGGAAGGAGATGGATGACGTGGAAGTGCGGGCCTTCCTCCGGTCGTCCTGATCCAGAACGCATGCGTCAACGAATGGAGCGAAAATAGACATGGCATTCGAACAACCGAAGATCGTGATCGTAGGCGGCGGCGCAATGGGCAGCCTGTTCGGCGGGCTGCTCGCGGGGGGCGGTCTCGACGTCACCCTCGTTGACATCTGGCAGGAGCATGTCGGCGCGATCAATCGCGATGGCCTCAGGATCATCGGGCATGGCGGCGACCGCACGGTACGCCTCAAGGCAACCGTCGATCCGCAGACCATTGCCGTAGCCGACGTCGTCCTGTTCCAGTGCAAGGCCTTCGCCAACGAGGTGGCGGCCCGGTCAGTGCAGCATCTCGTCTCGGGATCGACCGTCGTCATCTCGTTCCAGAACGGCCTCGGCAACGAGGAAACCCTCGGCCGGATCCTCGGCGAAACGCACATCCTCGGCGGGCTGACGGCGCAAGGGGCGGTCATGGTCGAGGCCGGCGTGGTGCGCAACTTCGGCGACCTGCCGAGCTACATCGGCGAATTCGGCGGCGGCCTGTCCGAGCGTGCGGTCGCCATCGCGGAAGCCTTCACCCGGCACCGGTTGCCGACCGTCGCCAGCGCCAATATCAAGAAGGAAAAGTGGCAGAAGCTCCTCGGCAACGCCGCGCTCGGCGCCGTCTCTGCGGCAACCGACATGACGTCGGCGGAGATGGTCGCGATCCCGGAACTGCGCGCGGCGATCCTGCGCGCGCTGGACGAGACGGCGGCCGTGGCGCGGGCCTGCGGCATCCCGCTTGGCGACACCGAGAAGCACGCGATCTTCGACAAGCTGACCGACACCGGGCGCGGCGGCACGGGCGCCAGCAAGTCGTCGATGGCGGCCGACATCGCACAGAGACGCAAGACGGAGATCGACATCATTCATGGCTCGGTGTCCCGGCTCGGCCGCGAGAAGGGCGTTCCGACCCCGACGATCGATACCATGATCGCGATCGTCAAGGGACTGGAATCCAGATACACGAAGCCGGCCGGGAAGCAGGATCAGGGCGAGCGACGGAAGCGGCAATGATTCTGGGCAACGAACGGTCATGACTACGGCGGATGCCATGTTGACGACCACGGATGTCGTCGGCGGCTATGGCAGTGTCCAGATATTGAACGGCGTATCGCTCAAGGTTGTGCGCGGCCAGATCGTCGCGCTGCTGGGCGGCAACGGGACCGGCAAGTCGACGATGCTGAAGGTGCTGTCCGGGCTCATCAAGCCTTGGCGCGGCTCGATCGTGTTCGACGGCGAGCGCATCGACGGCATGCGTCCGGATCGCATTGTCCGCCGCGGCCTCGTGCAGGTCACGCAGGGCAAGGAGGCGTACCCCGCGATGACGGTCGAGGAGAACCTGCTGCTCGGCGCGCACGTATGCACGGACCGGGCCGCTCGCGCCCGCGGGCTCGCGCGCGCCTACGAATACTTCCCGATCCTGAAGGAACGGCGGCGGCAGCTGTCGGGAACGCTTTCCGGCGGCCAGCTGCAGATGCTATGCATCGGGCGCGGGCTGATGTCCGAACCGAAGATGATGCTGCTGGACGAGCCGAGTGCGGCGCTCGCGCCGCAGCTGGTGCTCGACATCTTCCGCACCATCGGCCGCATCTGCCGCGACGGCATGACGCTGCTGATGGTCGAGCAGAACGTGCGGATGGCCCTGCTGTTGGCCGAATACGGCTACGTGATCAAGGACGGCGTGATTCACCTCGAAGGACCCGCGGAAAAGATGATCAACGACGACGCGGTCCGGTTATCCTACCTGGGCGGAACGGTCGCGGGCCGCGACGAGAAGATGGCGCTGTGATCGCCGGGCGAATGGTGAAGGAGCGGATCCATGTCGTATTTCATTGACCTCGTTGTCGTCGGCCTCTCGCTCGGCATGGTGTACGCGCTCGTCGCCCTGGGGATATCGCTCATCTATTCCGGCCTCGACGTCGTGCACTTCGCGCATGGCGAGATCTACATGTTCGGCGCCGTCATCGGCTTGTTCCTGTACGACGAGTTCCACCTCCCCTTCCCGCTGGTGCTGCTGGGTTCGATGATTCTCACGGGGTTGCTCGGGGTATTCATCGAGCGCGTGTTCTATCGGCGGATACTGAGAACTGGCGGCGGGTACACGGTTGCCGGCTTGGGGATGGTGATCTGCGGCTTCGGCATGTCGATCGTGCTGCAGAACGTCGCGTACCTGATCTGGGGGCCGAAGGCGCGGCCGTTCCCGGTCACCTTCGGCATGCCCGTCGAGCTCGGCAACATCACGCTCCCCGCCGCGTACGTGTGGATCGTGCTGGCGGCGCTGGTGCTGATGGCGGCGCTGCACATCTTCCTCAAGAAAACGCGGCTCGGCCTCGCGGTGCGGGCGGTGGCCGGCAACAAGGAAATTGCCTATCTGATGGGCATCAACGTCCCGCTGACCATTTCGGTCATCTTCGGCGTGGCCTGCGCGCTCGGCGCGGCCGCGGGTGTGCTCGTCGCCCCCATCAATTACGTGCAGGTGCTGATGGGCACCGGCGTCCTGATCAAGGCCTTCGCGGCCGCGGTGATCGGCGGCTTCGGCAGCCTTCCTGGCGCGGTGCTGGGCGGCTTGCTCGTCGGCGTGACCGAGAGTCTCGGCGCCGGTTACCTGTCCGGCAGCTACAAGGACATCTACGCCTTCATCCTGCTCATCTTCGTGCTGATGGTGCGGCCGGCAGGAGTGTTCGGCGTTCTCGTGAAAGTGAAAGCCTGAGCTCGACCGCCGCAATTTCAACGGCGCGAGCTGGCTACCGTTCCAGGTTACCGCGCCACAACATGGAGAACCGTATGAAAAAGATTTTTGAGCAGCTCGCGCGATCGTTGGCGGAAGCCTGGCGCACGGGCGGCACCATTCCACTTCCCCCCGCCGACGCCGCGCCGGCCTCGCGGGCGGATGCCTTCGCCATCCAGGACCGGATGGCCGAGCTCATCGGCGATCGTTGCGTAGGCTGGAAGGTTGGTGCGGCGGTCCGGGCGGTGCAGATTCTGGAAGGGCACGACGGCCCGATCACCGGCCGATTGCTCGCGACGCGGACATTCCCGAATCGCGGGCAGGTGCCCGCATCGCTGTTCGATGGCTACAAGATCGAGTGCGAGTTCGCGTTCCGCTTCCGCGAGGGCGTGCCCGCGCGGAAGCGCGCATACACCCGGGCCGAGCTCGAGCCTCTGCTGGTGCTCCATCCGGGGCTCGAACTCGCGGGCAGCCGGTTCGCGGCGGGGAGCGGCGGGCGCAAATTCACGACCCATGACGCCATCGCCGACAACGGCACCGGCGGCGGTTACGTCGTCGCCGACGGCATTGCTGAATGGAACGGGATCGACTTCGACAAACTGCCGATCGACGCGCGGATCGATGCCGGGGATCCGATCGAGGTATACGCCGGCGAGTTCCGTCGCGATCCGGTCGACATTCTCGTCGAGACGGTGAACGGGCTGTCCGAGCGCGGCATCGGACTCGCCGCCGGCGACTTGTTGTCCACCGGCTCGCTCACGGTGCCGACGCCATTGCGCAAGGGGCAGACGTACGTGGCACGCTTCGGCAATCTCCAAACGCTTGCCGTGAGCGTGCGCTGATGCGACCGCTCAGGTTGGGCATGGTCGGCGGCGGCCCGGGCGCCGGCGTCGCCCCGGCGCACCGGCGGGCCGCGCGTATGGACGGCCGTTTCGAACTGGTCGCGGGTGCCTTCTCGCGCAGCGCCGATGCCAACCGCGCCATGGGCGGGGAGCTCGGCATTGCGCCCGACCGCGTCTATCGCGACTTCACTGCGATGGCGGAGGCCGAAGCGCGCCGGGGGGACGGCATCGAGTGCGCGAGCATCGTCACGCCGAACGATACGCATGCGGCCGCCAGTCTCGCCTTCATCCGCAAGGGCATCGACGTCATCTGCGACAAGCCGATGGCGAAGTCGCTGTCCGAAGCGTTGGAGGTCGAGAGGGCCGCCGCGGAGCGCGGTGTTCTATTCGCGCTGACGCACAACTTCAGCGCTTATCCGATGGTGGCCGAAGCGCGGCATCAGGTGAGTTCGGGCGAGCTGGGGGCGATTCGCGTGGTCGCGGTCGAATACGCGCAGGGCACGCGCAACCGCCTGATCGAAGCCGAAGGGGATGCGAAGATGGCCTGGCGCGTCGATTCCGCCATCGCCGGGCCGTCGACGGTGCTGGGCGACATCGGCACGCACGCCCATCACCTGCTGCGCCGGATGACGGGGCTCGAGATCGAATCACTGGCGGCGGAATTGACGACGATGGTCCCCGGGCGCGTGGCCGACGACAATGCCTTCGTGAGCCTGCGCTTTCGCGGCGGCGCACGCGGCCAGTTCTGGGCCAGCATGGTCGCGGCCGGCAACGGCCACGGCCTCCGCATCCGCATCTTCGGCGAAAAGGCGAGCCTGCACTGGGACGATGAGCGGCCCGACGAACTTCTGCTGCGCGCAGACAATGCGCCGTACCGCACGCTGCGCCGCGGCGAGGCCTATCTTTGCGAGGCCGCGCGCTACCTGTCGCGAACCAATGCCGGGATTCCGGAAGGGTATTTCGGTGCGTTCGCCAACATCTATTCGGACGCGGCCGAAGTGATCCGCGCGCGCCGCGACAGCCGGCCCCCCAACCCGTGCGCATCCTCGTTTGCCACCGCGCACGACGGTGTCCTCGGCATGGCCTTCATCGAGGCGGCCGTTGCATCGCATAAGAACGGCGGAGCCTGGACCGCTGCAACACTCGACGCGCGCCCGTAATCCGCCAACAACGACGATACGGCGAGTATCATTTGGAAAAGCAATATCGGTTATTGCCATCATTGCATGGACAAAAGGCGCCTGTAATTCTATCTTGCCGCATCGAGACCCGAATCGCTGGCTGCGCGTAACTCACCCCTCAGTCGGAAGCACACGAAAATGATGTCTACACCCAAGGTTCGCATTGCAGTGGCCGGCGCCGGCCAGATCGGCAAGCGGCACATTGAACTAATCGTGAAGCGCGCGGAATGCGCGCTGTCGGCGATCGTCGACCCCGCACCGGCGGCGGCCGACTATGCGCGCACGCTGGGCGTGCCGCTCTACAAGTCGCTGGCCGAACTGTTCGCCACGGACCGTCCCGAAGGCGTGATCCTCGCGACGCCGAATCGGATGCATGTCGACCAGACGCTGGAGTGCGTTGCCGCCCGGGTGCCCACGCTGGTGGAGAAGCCCGTGGCGCACACGCTCGAAGCCGGCATCCGGCTGTGCGAAGCAGCGGAAGCGGCCAACGTGCCGGTGCTGGTCGGACACCACCGCCGCCACAGCTCGATCATGGCCAAGGCCGTCGAGGTCATCGAGAGCGGGGTGCTTGGCAAGATCGTCGCGGTGGTGGGAACCGTGCTCTTCTACAAGGCTGAGAACGAGGGCTATTTCGACGGCGCGTATGCGTGGCGCCGGGAACCCGGCGGCGGCCCCATCCTGCTCAATATGATTCACGAAATCGGCAACCTGCGCTCGCTATGCGGCGAGATCGTCGCGGTGCAGGCCTTTACCTCCAATGCCACGCGCAACTTCCCGGTCGAGGACACGGCGGCCATTGCGCTCCGCTTCGCCAATGGCGCGCTGGGCACGTTCATGCTGTCCGATACCGCGGCCTCCGACCGTAGCTGGGAGCACACGTCCGGCGAAGACCCGCGCTATACGAAGGCGCACACGGACGAGGACGACTGCTACCTCGTCGCCGGGACCTTCGGTTCGCTCGCGATTCCCACCATGCGCCTCCAGCGGTATCCGACGGCGGCGGATCAGTCGTGGCACAAGGCGCTCGAAAAGAGCGTGGTCGAGCGGGAAGTCGTGGACCCGCTGGAGCGGCAGATCGCGCACTTCGCCGACGTGATCCGGGGCAATGCCAAGCCGCTCGTCAGCGCTCGCGACGGGTTGCAGAACCTGCGTGTGGTCGACGCCATCGTCGAAGCCGCGAAGACCGGCTGCGTCGTGCGCACGATCTGAGACCTCGGCATTCCTCCAACCCGCAAGCACCCAGAGAAGGCGCATCCATGAAAATCTGCATGCTCGGTTCCGGCGCGTTGGGCAGCGCCCTTGGCGGCGTGCTGACCGAGGGCGGCAACGACGTCTGGCTGATCGACGCGTGGGCCGGCCATGTCGACGCAATGAACAGTCGCGGGCTCACGTTGCGCGACGGCGGCATCGACCGGACCGTCAAGGTCAAGGCGAGAACGTCGCCGGAGGGCATCGGCCCGGCCGATCTCATCATCGTGCTGGTGAAGTCGTATCACACGCGTGAAGCGATCGAAAAGGCAGGCGCGATCATCGGTCCTGATACCACGGTCATGTCGCTGCAGAACGGACTCGGCCACGAGGAAATCCTCGTCGAGGTGGTCGGCAAGCAACACGTGCTCGCGGGCAAGACGTACGCCGGCGGCGTACTGCTCGGGCCCGGGCTTGCGATCGCGGGCACCAAGGGCAAGAACACGTACATCGGCGAGCTCGACGGCCGCATCACCGAGCGGGCGACGCGGATCGCGGAGACGATGACCCGTGCCGGCCTCGCGACCACGGTCAGCGCCAACATAATTGGCACGATGTGGGACAAGCTCTTGATCAACGTGGCTACCGGTGCGCTTTCCGGCATTACGCGGCTACCCTACGGCGGCCTGTACAGTGTGCCGGGGG
This sequence comes from Betaproteobacteria bacterium, assembly GCA_003153335.1. Lineage (GTDB taxonomy): Bacteria > Pseudomonadota > Gammaproteobacteria > Burkholderiales > Casimicrobiaceae > PALSA-1005. The sequence continues at coordinate 7,920 of PLYG01000333.1, forward strand.
TGAAGGAATGTGCGCTCGCGGCGGTGGCGGAAGGAATCGCGGTGGCCAAGGCCCTCGACGTGAAGCTCACGAGCGACAAGCCCGAGGACGCATGGACCCTGGCCGCCGCGGGGCTGCCAAACGAATTCAAGACCTCGATGCTGCAGAGCATCGAAAAGGGTGCGCCGACGGAGATCGATTTCATCAACGGCTCGGTGGTTCGCTGGGGTGAGCGCGTCAAGGTCCCGACGCCGGTCAATCAGGCGCTGATTGCCTGCGTCAAGGGTATCGAGCTGTGGCTGAAGCAGTACGCGCCTAAACCCTAATGCCCGGCCGAGAAACATTGAAGAGAGAGCGGACCATGGCCTACCAGAAGAAGTCCTACGTCGAGCACGTCGCGGTCCGGGTCAAGGACATCGACTGGCATATCCGCTTCTTCCGCGACGCGCTCGGCATGCCGATTCGCGAAGTGGACGGACCGCGTGACAACCCGAAGCAGGTCTGGACGATCGGTGGCGTACAACTGATGGCCGACCCCGATTTCGCGACATCCGAAGGACCCCTCGCGCACCTTGGTGTGATGACCGAGGACCTCGACGCCGCTCTCGCGGAAGCCTACACGTGGGAGGGCGTTGCGGCGATGCCGCAGGGACGCAACTGGCTCGCATTGCCCGACGGGCTGTGCGTCGAAGTCATCCAAGCGACCGGCGATTCGGTCGCGTCTGTATTGGCGGTCGACCCGCGGGCCTGACGCTCCGGCATCGGCCGCCGCCAACCATCGCAATCCGGAGAAACCCGAATGAAGAAGTTCCTGATGCTGCACGGCGTGAATCACGACATGTTCGGCAAGCGCGAGCCGAAGTACTACGGCACGATCACGCTGGCCGAAATCGACCGGAAGCTCAGCGACCTCGGCAAGGAGTTGGGACACGAGATCGAAAGCTTCCAGACCAATCAGGAAGGCGCGATGTGCGAGCGGATTCACCGGGCGTTCCTCGAGAAGGTGGACGGCGTGATCATCAACGCCGGCGCGTGGACCCACTACAGCTACGGCTTGCGCGACGCGCTCGCGATCCTGACCGTGCCGATCGTCGAGGTCCACATGTCGAACAACCATGCCCGCGACAAGTTCCGCCAGTACTCGGTCATCTCCGAAATCGCCAAGGGCTACATCGCCGGCTTCGGCATCGACAGCTACGTGCTCGGCCTGCGGGCCGCAGTGTCGGCCAGCGCGGCTGCGCAGGCCTGATCGCCCGCCGGTGCGGCGCAATGACGACGGATCGCATTTGAGAGGAGCATGAACGTGGCAGTGGAACGTTATTGGGAAGATGCCAAGGTCGGCGACGAAGGGGTGAGCCCGACGATGACAGTCACCGGCGCAATGGTCGACATGTATGCCGATGTGTCCGGCGATCACACGCTGCTGCACGTCGACGAAGAGTACGCGCGGAAGTCGCACTTCGGCGAGCGGGTGGCACACGGCCTTTTCGGCCTGGCCGTCGCCGACGGCTTGAAGTGCCAGGCCGATTACCGCTTCCTGCCGGGGATGTCGCTTGGCTGGAACTGGGACTTCCTGCTGCCGATCCGGATCGGCGACACGCTGCACGTGAAGTTCCGCGTCGACAGCATGCGGCCGTCGAACAGCAAGCCCGGCTGGGGCATCGTGATCATCCCGTGTGAACTCATTAATCAGAAAGGCGAAGTGGTCCAGCGCGGCGAGCACAAGCTGATGATCCCGCGCCGGCCCGTTGACACGGCACCCTGATCGCGGCCCGGCGGACATTTCGGATCCGCCACGAAGCCGTCTTTTCATCACAATGGAGCAAATTCATGGCAACGCAACCCCTCCCGCTCGCGGGCATCCGGGTCGTCGATTACACGCACTTCCTGGCCGGGCCGTACTTGAGCCGCTGCCTCGCCAGCTTGGGTGCGGAAGTGATCAAGGTCGAGCGACCGACGGCGGGTGACGCCGGCCGCCACCACCCGTATTTCATCAACGGCCAGAGCGGCTACTTCCTGCAGCAGAACATGGGCAAGCAGGGGCTGTGCGTGAACCTGAAGGACCCGCGCGGGCTGAAGCTCGTGCGCGAGCTCGTGCGCACGGCGGACGTGTTCGTCGAGAACTACCGGCCCGGCGCACTCGAGAAACTAGGGCTGGGCTACAAGGAACTCTCGCAGCTCAACGCGCGCCTCGTCTACTGCTCGGTGTCGGCCTACGGGCATACGGGGCCCGACGCGGCACGACCGGGCTTCGGCGTGATAGCCGAGGCGAAAAGCGGCGCGATGGCGATGATCGGGGTGCCGGGCGAACCGCCGCCGCTCTTCCGGATGCCAATTGCCGACATGTACGCGGGGATTCACGGCGTGGCAGCGGTTTGCGCCGCGCTGGTCGGCCGCGCAACGACGGGCAAGGGACAGCACATCGACACCGCGCTTTACGATTGCATGGTGGGCATGCACGACTACGCGGTGCAGTGCTACACCATGAGCGGCGGCAAGGAGATTCCGGTACAAACTGGGTACGACCTGCCGCAGTCGACGGTCTACGGCGTGTTCCCGGCGCGTGACGGCAACCTGGTCATCGCGGCGCAGGTCGACGACGCATGGAAGCGCCTGGCGAAGGTGATCGGCGGCGACGCGCTGGCGGCGGACACGCGGTTCCACAATCCGGAAGGCCGCAACGCGAATCGCGAGGAGATTCTGGGCAAGATCAAGGGGTGGACGAAGGCGCGGTCGGTCAAGGAATGTAGCGGGGCGCTCGACGCGGCCGAGGTTCCCTGCGCGCCGGTGCAGAACATCGACGCGGTGCTCGCCGATCCGCAGGTTAAGGCCCGCGGAATGATCGTCGAGCAGGAGCACCCGGTGCTGGGCAAGATCCGGCTCGCCAACGTGCCCTTCAAGTTTTCCGACTGCGACGTGACGCCGCGCACGGCGGCGCCGCTGATGGGGCAACACAACCGCGAAATCGCGGCGAAGCTGGGCTTCTCGCAGGTGGAGATCGACGCGATGGTGGCGGACGGCGTGCTCTACGCCGAGGAAGCCGTCGCACGGCTCCCGGCCGCCACGAAGGTGCGCCGCCAGAGCGGCAGGAATCGAGTGGCGAAAAGAGTGCAATGAAGACGATACGTTGGGGCATCATCGGCTGCGGTGACGTCACCGAAGTCAAGAGCGGCCCTGCTTTCTCCAGGGCGGCGAATTCGCAATTGCTCGCGGTGATGCGCCGCAATGGCGCGCTGGCCGCCGATTACGCACGGCGCCACGGCGTTCCACGCTGGCACGATGACGCCGATGCGATCATCCATGCGCCCGACATCGACGCGGTTTATGTGGCGACGATGCCCGAATCGCATCGCGACTACGTGCTGCGTTGCGCGGCAGCGGGGAAGCCCGTGCTGGTCGAAAAGCCGATGGCCATGGACCATGACCAGTGCGAGGAAATGATCGCCGCGTGCCGGCAGGCCAGGGTCCCGCTGTGGGTCGCCTACTACCGGCGTGCATTGCCGCGCTTTCTGGCCGTGCGCGATCTGGTGCAAAGCGGCGCCATCGGTCCGGTCCGGATGGTGGTGAGCCGCCAGTTCCGGCCTCTTCAAACCCCGGCACAATTGAATCCTGCATCGCCGCCGTGGCGCATCGATGCTGCGCTGTCCGGTGGCGGCCTCTTTGTCGACATGGTTAGCCACACGCTAGATTTTCTCGACTTCGTGTTCGGTCCGATCGAAACGGTGCGCGCGTTCGCGGCCAACCAGGCGGGTGCGTATCGCCCGGAGGATGTCGTCACCGCCAGTTACCGCTTCGCGTCCGGCGTCTACGGCAGCGGCACCTTCTGCTACGCAGCCGATCGCCAGGAGGAATTCAACGAAATCATCGGGGCGCACGGACGCATCCGATTCTCGGCGACCGAAACGGTCCCCATCCGCGTGATGCGCGGTGATGCGGTCGACGAAATTCCGGTCGATGATCCGCCGCATGTCCACCAGCCGTTGATAGAGACCATTGTCGGCGAACTCAACGGACAGGGGCGGTGCCCGAGTACCGGCGAGTCCGGCGCGCGCACCACATGGGTCATCGACGAAATCCTGCGCGAGTTTCGCGCAGCGTCCCGCTGACGGCGGCGAGCGATGACGGCTACCAAGAGAACTTTGCAGGGGCAGGTGGCCATCGTCACCGGCGCCGGGCGCGGTATCGGCCGCGGCATCGCCGCGCGGCTTGCGCAGGAAGGCTGTCGCGTGGTCATCTGGGATCGCGACACCAGCGCCTTCGACGCGGCCGCGGCCGGTTTCGTGCCGGCGGCGATCGAGACGGTCGACGTTTCGAACCTCGCGTCGGTCGAGCGCGGTTTTGCCGCGACGATGGAACGCGTCGGAGGGCTCGACATCCTGGTCAACAACGCGGGCGTCAGCGGTCCCGTGTTGCCGGTCTGGGAGTACCCGCTCGATGCCTGGGATCGCGTGCTCGCCGTCGACCTGACCGGTGTGTTCTACTGCTGTCGCGTGGTGGTGCCGCGGATGCGAGAGGCCGGTTACGGCAGGATCGTCAACGTCTCGTCGATCACCGGGAAGGAGGGCAGTCCCGGCATTGCGGCCTACGCCTCCGCGAAGGCCGGCGTCATCGGCTTCACCAAGTCGCTCGCTCGGGAGTTGGTCGGCTCCGGCGTACTCGTCAATTGCATTGCGCCGGTCATCACCGAAACCGATCTGTTCAAGGAGATGACGCCCGAACATATCGCGTCCACGAAGGCGAAAATTCCGATGGGTCGGTTCCTGACCATCGACGAAATCGCCGCGATGGTTGCCTGGATCGCGAGCCCCGAGTGCAGTTTCTGCACCGGCGCCACGTTCGATCTGTCGGGCGGTCGCGGTACCTACTGACTCTACGATGGAGAATTGAGATGAAAAAGTTCCTGATGCTGCATGGTATCAACCACAACATGTTCGGCAAGCGCGACCCGGTCCAGTACGGAACCATCACGCTGGCCGAAATCGACGATCATCTGCGCAAGCTGTGCCGGGAACTGGGTGTCGAGGTCGCCAGCTTCCAGACCAACCACGAGGGCGCGATGTGCGAGCGGATCCATCAGGCCTTCCTGGAAAATATCGACGGCGTCGTCATCAACGCCGGGGCGTGGACGCACTACAGCTACGGCATCCGTGACGCACTTGCGATCCTGACCGTGCCCGTCGTCGAAATTCACATGTCGAACATCCATGCGCGGGAAGAGTTCAGGCATCATTCGGTGTTCGGCGAGATCGTGAAGGGCCAGATCTGCGGTTTCGGCCTCGACAGTTATTTGCTGGGCTTGCGCGCCGCCGTGTCGGCCAGCACGGCCGGCAAGGCGTGATAGAAAATTGCACAGGGAGCGAGCATGACCAACGAATGCGCGGGCAAGGTCGTCGTAGTCTCGGGTGGGAGCCGCGGCATTGGCCGCGGTATCGCCGCAGCCTTCGCGGCGGAAGGCGCACAGACGGTGCTCGCGGCTTCCTCGCCGGCGAACCTCAATGCGGCGGCCGACGCAATTGCCCGCAGTGCCGCTTTGCGGCCGGATGTCTGCGCGGCGGATCTGCGCCGGGAGGATGGCTGCGACGAGGTGTTCCGCTTCGTCGGAGAGCGGCACGGTCGCTGCGACATTCTCGTCAACTCGGCCGGGGCCACGCGTGCCGGCGCTTTCCTGAGTCTTGGCGAGGAACCCTGGCAGGACGGCTTCGCGCTCAAGTTCTTCGGCTGCGTGCGTCTTTGCCGCCTGTTCTGGCCGCTGCTCAAGACGGCGCACGGCCATGTCGTCAACGTCATCGGCGGCGCCGCGCGCACGCCCGACCCGGAGTTCCTGATCGGCGGGTCCGTCAATGCAGCGATGCACAACTTTACCAAGGGACTGTCGGGTCTGGGCAAGCGCGATGGCGTCAACGTCAACGCAATCCTGCCGGGCATGACCGAAACCGAGCGCGTCGGGCAGCTGTTCCGGCAGCGGGCCGAGGCCGCCGGCACGTCGGTCGACGAAGTGCGCGCCGCGCTGATCGCGAAGGACGGTCTCGCGCGCCTGGGCAAGCCCGAGGACGTCGCGGCCCTCGCGCTCTTCCTGTGCTCGGAACGCGCGCGGCATATCCAGGGAACCGCGATCGCGGTCGACGGCGGCGCGACCCCGGGGCTCTATTGATCATCTACACCACCGTGGCCCGCGTCGAGGCTATCGATCGCCGCGCGTGGCGGCTCGGCGTCGCGCGTTGCCGCGAGGAGAAAAGGACATGGTAGCAATGAGGCCGGCGGCCTGCGTCATGGGGTGGCCGGTAAAGCATTCGCGCGCGCCGATCATCCACGGCTATTGGATCGAGAAGCACAAGCTCGACGTCGATTTCCGTCTAGAGGCGGTGCCGCCGGCGGAATTTCCGGACTTTCTCGCGCATCTGGCCGAGCGCGGCTACGTCGGCGGATCGGCGACGATGCCGCACAAGGAAATGGCATTGAAGCTGACGGAGCCCGATGCGCGGGCCACGGCGATCGGTGCCGCCAACGTGATCTGGCTCGACCATGGCAAGCTTCGCTCGACGAACTCCGATGTCGTCGGCTTCATCGCCGCGCTGGACGAGTCCGCGCCCGGCTGGGACCAGCGGGCGGACAAGGCCGTGGTGTTCGGTGCGGGGGGCGCGGCGCGCGCTGTGGTCTATGGGCTCCTGGAACGCGGCGTTGCGCGCATTCATGTGCACAACCGCACGCTGGCGAAGGCGGAGGCTTTCCGGGAACGGTTCGGTCCGAAAGTCATCCCCACGACCGCGGAAGCATTGCCTGCCGCGCTCGACAATGCCGGTCTCGTCGTCAACGGGGCGTCGTTCGGCATGGTTGGCTACCCGGACCTCGACATCGATCTCTCGACGGTGCGCAACGATGCGGTCGTCGCCGACGTCGTCTACGTGCCGCTCGAAACGGGGCTCCTGAAGCAGGCGAAAGTGCGCGGCCTGCGGGTATCGGATGGTCTTGGCATGCTGTTGCACCAGGCGTCCGGTTGCTTCGAAAAGTGGTTCGGTGTGCGGCCGGTGGTGACGCCCGAGCTGCGCGCGCGGGTCGAGCAGGCGCTGCGCAACGCGTGAGGCGCCCGAGGCATCGGTTATCGCCACGTCGAATGATCACAGAAGAGGTGTCCGCCATGCTTGATCCCGCTCGTTTGTCGATTCACCAGGTGACGCTGTTGCAGCAGTGCTCGACGCCCCAGTTCGTCGACGCGCTGATGCGCAACGGCGTGCCCTGCACCAGCGTCTGGCGCGAAAAGGTGCGCGAGTACGGCGTCGAGCAAACCGCGCGACTGCTTGCCGACAACGGCGTCGCGCTGTCGGGCTATTGCTGGGGCGGCCTCGTTACGTCGCCGGACCGCAGCGAAGCGGCCAAGGCGCGCGACGAAGTCCGCCGCGCGCTGGACGAGGCCGCTGCGGTCAAGGCGCCGTGCCTCGTTTTTGTCGCCGGCGGTGTCGCTCCGCGCGACAAGAACATCGCCGACGCGCGGGCGCGCGCGCTCGACGGCGTCGCCGAGCTCATCCCGCACGCACGCAGCGTGGGCGTCAAGATCGCGTTGGAGCCGCTGCATCCGATGACCTGCGCGACACGCTCGGTCCTTTCCACGGTGAAGCTTGCCAATGCGTGGTGCGACAGCCTCAGCGCCGAAGACATCGTCGGCATTGCGGTCGATACCTATGCCGTATGGTGGGACCCCGACATCGAGGCGGAGATTGCGCGCGCCGGCAAACGCATCTGCTCGTTTCACGTCAGCGACTGGCTGGTGGACACGCAGGACTTGCGCTTCGATCGCGGCATGATGGGCGACGGAGTGATCGACCTTCCCGCGCTGCGCCGGTGGGTCGAAGCGGCAGGCTACGACGGGTATGTCGAGGTCGAGATCTTCTCGCAACGCAACTGGTGGCAGCGCGATCCCGACGAGGTCATCGGCGTGATCAAGGACCGCATGCAGACGGCTGTCTAAATGAGCGCGATCCCGTTCGCATTGATCGGCGCCGGCATGATCGGCCGCGTGCATGCGGCGAACATTGCACGTCGCCCGGATGCTCGGCTGCCTTAGGTGGTCGATTGGGGGCATCAGGATCTTGCCCCGGCGGGGGCTTGCTCAGAGGAGACAGCCAACGGCTGCGATATCGCTTTCCGGAGACAAGGCCCAGATCGCGGCGGCGAGGCTTTCGACGATTTGCGCAGACATGACTGCACCCGCCTGTTCGCGAAACTTCTGTGTGAGAGCATGATCCGTCATTGGAGCGCAACCTCGACGAATCGGACTGATCAATGTCCGGCCGGAGGCGAGACGCACCGAAACCTGGGCCTCGTCCGGCCGAAGCGCTTCGTCCGCCAGTGGACGCACCTTGTTTCGCAATGCGGCGATCTTGGGGTCCAGCAAGACCGGCATCGTGCCTTGGGGAAGGCCGAGTTTATCCGCCACTAGGCCCATGACGCTCCAGTGTTGGAGGCTCACCTGGCCTTCGGTCCTGCTCGATGGATGCGGGCGGTCGGTCAGAGCCAGTGCAACCGGGTGAATGCGCACGGAAATGGACTCGATTGCGTCCGGGTCAAGGTCCGACTGGGCCGCTACGTCGCGGCACGCATTGACGACAGGATGCAGCACCACCCCGCACGGGTAGGCCTTGTACGCAGTGGACAGAATCTCGTGTCGGCGTCCGAGATCACTGCTGAACCACGGCAGGTGTGCGCGCGTGCTGAAGACCTCACCGAAGCCGTACCGGCCGTCGATGCTCGCGCTCGGGCTTTCTAGCCCCTGCTGCGCCAGCAGGGAAGCGCGCATGCCGCACTGCGCCGCGTGGCCCGCCAGCATCAGCATGCTCATGCTGCCCTGCAGGATGCGCATCCCCGAGGCCTGTGCGGCGGCAATGCCGATGGCGTTCCTCAACTGCGCTGCCTCGAGCCCCAGGAGCTTTCCCGTCGCGACCGCCGCGCCGATTCCCCCCGTGACGCCGGTCTGATACCAGCCGATGTCGCCCACCGCCGGCGCAACCGAGATTGCCTTGCTGAGCCGGCACGTCACTTCCACGCCGAGCGCCACCGCCAACAGAAATTCGCCGCCATTCGACCCCCGCGCCTGGGCGAGGGCAAGCGTCGCGGAACAGACGGGCGCGCCGGCGTGCACCATGGCCTCCGCGTGAGTATCGTCGAACGAATGCGCGCTTGCGCTCGTGCCGTTGACGAAAGCGGCGAGCATCGAATCCGTGCGCTCCCCCAGCCCGATCAGGCTGGCAGCGGGCGTTCCCGCATAGGGGACCAGCGCGCGATACGCCGCCTGGACAACCTCGTGGTCGACGCCCCCGGCCGCGCAGCCGACGAAGTTGAGGAAGCATCGCCGCGCTTCGTGCACGACTTCCGGCGGCAGGTCTCCGAGACGGGCTGCCGACACATAGTCGCCGACCAGCGCCGCTGCACTCTCGTCGCGGGTCATACCGGGCCGCCTTGTTGCGGACGGGAGTGGTGGCAGGCAAATCGTTCAACGGTCATGTTTCAACTCCACGCCGGCGGCTCGCTCGAGGGGACGGACGACCGTCGCGATGTCATCGTCCGGCGAGCCCTGGCTTGCGGCCTCGCGGAAGAACCGGAGCACCGTCGCGCAGACGGCGCTTTCGATGCCGGCGGCCTGCGCCTCGCCCGCATAGGCCGTCAGGTCCTTGAATACGTTGTGCAGGCTCGCGCCGCAGTCGAAGGTGCGCGGCACGACGTTGTGCGGAATTTTGGTCAGCGTCGCGCTGTTCTGCCCGGTGCCGTGATTGAGCACGTCGAGCATGACGTCCACGGGGATGCCGGCCTTCGCGCCCACCACCATCACTTCGGCGGCGGCAGCCAGGTTCGCCGCGGAAAGCATGTTGTTGACCAGTTTCATCGCCTGGGCCAACCCGGGCTGCGCCCCGAGATACACGATCCGGCGCGCGTAGCTCGAAAACAGCGGCTCCATGGCGTCGAATGCCTCGCGCGGACCGGAGACCATCGACACCAGCGTTCCGGCCTTCGCGCCGGCCACCCCGCCGGACATGGGCGCGTCGAGCGTCGCCACGCCGCGTCGATCGAGCGCCGCGGCAAGCGTCTGCACGCACTGGCGACCGGTCGTGCCGATGTGGAGATAGGTCCGAAAGCGCCGGCCGTGAACGATCCCCGTGTCGCCCAGGACGGCCTCGGCATACTGGTCCACCGTCTGCAGGCAGGCGATGACGACATCCGCGCGATCGGCGGCATCGGCGGGCGTGGAGGCGATCTGCGCGCGATCGGCGAGGGGGCGCATCGCTGCGGGGACGATGTCGAACACGACCAGGTCGTAGCCGGCGTCGAGGAGGCGCTCTGCGATCGGCCCGCCGATCCTGCCCACTCCGACGAAGCCGATGACGGGCTTCTTCCCTGCGTTGTTCGATTGCATGGAATCTCGTTTCTTCAGCGGCCAGACGGCAGAACCAGCGCATCGGCTCCGGTCGTCGCCTCGGGAAAATCGGTGAGCGAAATGATCCTATGTTTGCGTTCGGGTGGCAACGCGCGCAGTGTGCGTTCGCCGGCGAACCGCACCATTGTTGCGTGCATCACCGCGCCGCGGCGGGTGAACTTTGGTCGTTGTGGTCCGGCCATGCTACCATATTGCGACTCGACTCGACATGACGCGACATGCCGGGCCGGGTGCGAGCTGCGGATCGCATTCGCCTTCCGCCGGGAAGGCGGGCAGCGAGACGACACGATCGGGATCCGATGCCGAAACTCCAGTTGATCAACGTCGAAAAGCGTTTCGGCGAAGCAAACGTCGTGCGCGGCATCTCCACCAGTGTTGCGGAGGGGCAGATGCTCGTGCTACTGGGGCCCAGCGGCTGCGGCAAGACGAC
>PLYG01000117.1 GCA_003153335.1 Betaproteobacteria bacterium
CGATGCAGAATGCGCAGCCGCCGGAACAGGTGCAGGGCGCCTTCGATGAGGCGGTCAAGGCCGGCCAGGATCGCGAGCGGCAGAAGAACGAAGGCCAGGCGTATTCGAACGATGTCGTGCCCAAGGCCCGCGGCAGTGCCGCCCGTCTGCTCGAGGAAGCCGCCGGATATTCAGGCCGCATTGTCGCCGAGGCCGAAGGTAATGCGACCCGCTTCAAGCAGGTATTGGCCGAGTACAGCAAGGCGCCCGGCGTCACGCGCGACCGGTTGTACCTGGACATGATGCAATCGGTGCTAAGCAGCACCAGCAAGGTCCTGGTCGACCAGAAGGGCAGCAACAGCCTGCTTTATCTGCCGCTCGACAAGCTGATCGCCCAGGGTCAGGTCGCCGGTATCGCCGCTGATGTGCCGCGCACGGCGCCAGCCGCCGAAACCACGGTAACCCTCGATGCGCCGGCCCGGGCCCGCGACAGCTTGCGCACCCGGGAACGGTAGGGAAAGACTCAATGAAAATATTTGCTCCCGCGGCCGCGCTGATCGTCGCCATCCTGCTGATCCTGTCGCAGTCGATGTTCATGGTCGATCAGCGGCAGTTCGCGGTCGTCTTTCAGTTGGGCGAGTTGATCCGCATCAAGGACGAGCCCGGTCTGGGCTGGAAAGTCCCCCTGCTGCAGAACATTCGCTTTTTCGACAAGCGCATCCTGACCATGGATCCGGCCGAGCCCGAACGCTTCCTGACCTCGGAAAAAAAGAACGTCCTGGTCGACCTGTTCGTCAAATGGCGCATCGTCGATGCCAAGCAGTTCTATGAAACGATTTCCAGCGGTTCGGCCACTGTCGATGCCGAGGAGCGGGCCAAGGCGCGGTTGTCGCAAACCGTCAACGCCATCCTGCGCGAAGAATTCGGCAAACGTACAGTGCACGAAGTCGTCTCCGGCGAACGCGACCGGATCATGGAAATCGTCCGGCAAAAAGGCAATCTCGACGCCAAGACCTTTGGCGCGGAAATCGTCGACGTGCGGCTGAAGCGCGTCGATTACGTGCAGGAGATCAGCGATTCGGTTTATCGGCGGATGGAGGCGGAGCGCAAGCGGGTCGCCAACGAACTGCGATCCGAAGGGGCGGCGGAAAAGGAACGTATCCAGGCCGATGCCGACAAGCAGCGCGAAGTCATCCTCGCCGAGGCCTATAAGAAAGCGCAGCAGATCAAGGGGGCGGCGGACGCCAAGGCAACCGCGATTTACTCCGCAGCTTACGGGCAGAACGCCGAGTTCTATGCGTTCTACCGGAGCCTCGAAGCCTACAAGCAAAGCTTCAAGTCCAAGGGCGACGTGCTGGTGCTGGAACCTAACGCCGAGTTTTTCAAGTATCTGAAAAGTTCCACAGCCGGCAAGTCCGGCAAGTAAGCGCGGGAATCTGGCATGCCGGACGAATTGTGGGCTGCGTTTGCGCTGGTCCTGATCATCGAAGGTATTCTGCCATTTGTGTCGCCGCGCTTCTGGCGCACCACATTCACGCGGCTGACCCAGCTTAGCGACGGACAGCTTCGTTTCATCGGCCTGGTTTCGATTGCCGCAGGGCTGATCGCACTGTTCAGCGACCAGTTGTTCTCCTGAAATGCGCAAGTGGCTATTGCCGGAGTACATTGACGACCTGCTGCCCGTCGAGGCAGAAGCGGTCGAGCGCATCCGCCGGCGGCTGCTCGACCATTTTGCGCTGCATGGCTACCGGCTGGTTCGCCCTCCCCTGATCGAGCATCTCGAATCGCTGCTGACCGGAACCGGGCGTGAACTCGATCTGTATACGTTCAAGGTCGTCGATCAGCTGAGCGGCCGACTGCTCGGCCTGCGTGCCGACACGACGTTGCAGGTTGCGCGTATCGACGCGCATTTGCTCAATGCCGAAGGCATCTCCCGCCTGTGCTACGCCGGAAGCGTACTCCATACCAGGCCGATGGGCCTGACCCAGACGCGGGAAGTCATGCAGGTCGGCGCCGAGCTCTACGGCCACGCGGGCATCGCCGCGGACCGCGAAGTCCTGCGCCTGATGCTCTCGTCGCTGACTCTGCTGGGCGTACCCCGCATCCATCTCGATCTCGGACACGTCGGCGTATTCCGCGCCCTGGTCGCGGATGCCGCGCTGGAGGCCGACTTGGCCGGCGAACTGTTTGCCGCGATGCGCACCAAGAACGTCCCCCGGATCGGCGAACTCGTGCGCGATCTGCCCGAGTCGGTAAGGCGGAGCTTTCTGGTGTTGCCCGAATTGTACGGCGAGGCCAATGCGGTGCTCGAACGGGCGACCAAAGCGCTGCCGGCCCTCCCTCAGGTCGGCTCGGCGCTGAACGACTTGCGCACACTGGTCGACGCCATTGACGGCGCAGGCATTGCGGTGCAGATCGATCTGGCCGAGCTGCGGGATCTCGATTATCACAATGGCGTGGTCTTTTCCGCGTATGCCGACGGTCATGCGGTCGCCATCGGCCACGGTGGACGGTACGACAATATCGGCGAGGCGTTCGGCCGAGCCCGGGCGGCGACAGGATTCAGCCTGTACCCGCGGCAACTGGCCGAGCTCGTACCGGGTACCGCTGCCCGTCAAGGCGTGCTCGCGCCCGATGTCGACGAACCGGCGCTGCACGCCGCCATCCTTCGCCTGCGTGCCGCCGGCGAGATGGTGGTGGTGGCGATCGAAGGCAAGACAGCTGATCCGCATGCGCACGGCTGCAACCGCCGTTTGCTCCACGTCGATGGGGCGTGGCAGATTCAATCCGTTTGAAACAAGGGAACAGCATGAACAAGAGCGTCGTCGTCATCGGGACCCAATGGGGCGATGAAGGCAAGGGGAAGANNGAAGGCAAGGGCAAGGTCGTCGACTGGCTGACCGAGTATGCACAAGGCGTGGTCCGTTTTCAGGGCGGCCACAATGCCGGGCATACCTTGATCATAGGCGGCAGAAAAACGGTATTGCGGCTGATCCCCTCGGGCATCATGCGCGCGCAGGTCGCGTGCTATATCGGCAACGGCGTGGTGCTTGCCCCGGGCGAGCTGCTGAAGGAAATCGGCGAACTCGAATCCGCCGGCATCGAGGTGCGCTCGCGGCTCAAGATCTCACCGGCATGCCAACTCGTGATGCCCTACCACGTCGCCATCGACCAGGCGCGCGAAACGGCAAAAGGCGACAACAAGATCGGCACGACGGGCCGCGGCATCGGCCCCACCTATGAAGACAAAGTCGCGCGCCGCGGCATACGGGTCCACGACTTGTATGACCCGCCGCGGTTCGCCGACAAGCTGCGCGAAGTGCTCGAGTATCACAACTTTTTGCTGACCCGGTACTACGCGCAACCTGCCGTCGATTTTCAGCAAACACTGGACGCGGCGCTCGGGTTCGCCGGCGCGTTGCGTCCAATGATTGGGGACGTGTCGGCGCTGCTGCATGCCGCACGCGACCGCGGCGACAATCTGCTGTTCGAAGGTGCGCAGGGTGCGCTGCTCGACATCGACCACGGCACGTATCCGTATGTCACTTCATCGAACTGCGTTTCCGGCGCCGCAGCGGCCGGTGCCGGTGTCGGGCCCCAGGCGTTCGACTATGTGCTGGGCATCGTCAAGGCGTACACCACGCGGGTGGGTTCGGGACCGTTCCCGACCGAACTGACCGACGATATCGGTGCCGCCCTCGCCAAGCGCGGCAATGAATTTGGCTCGGTCACCGGCCGGCCGCGGCGCTGCGGCTGGCTCGACGTGGCGGCACTCAAGCGCTCGCTGCAACTCAATGGCGTCAGCGGGCTGTGCATTACCAAGCTCGATGTGCTCGACGGCATGAATGAAGTGCGAATCTGCACGGGCTACCGCGTTAGCGGCGAAACGGTTGACCTGCTCCCGGCCGGCGCCGATGCCGTGGCAAAGTGCGTTCCGGTCTACGAGACTCTTCCGGGGTGGACGGTGAGTACCGTCGGGGTCAATCATTTCAGCGAGCTCAATCCTGCCGCGCAGGCCTACCTGCGGCGCATCGAGGCGCTGACCGGCGTGCCCATCGCCATGATCTCCACCGGCGCGGATCGTGACGAAACCATTTTGATCCGGCATCCGTTTCTTTGACAGACAAACTCCCAAACGGGGCTGCGATGAGGGACCTGTACGTCTCCTGGGACCAGTATCACAAGCTGACGGAAAAGCTTGCGCGGCTAATCCACGAATCGGGCTGGCAGTTCAATCAACTGATCTGCATCGCGCGCGGCGGCCTGCGCGTGGGCGACGTGCTGTCGCGAATCTACGATCTTCCCCTGGCCATACTCTCGACCAGCTCCTATAGCGAAAAGGCCGGGACGGTGCGCGGCGAACTGATCATTGCCGACCAGTTGACCATGGCCAGCGGCCGGCTGGGCGACAGGGTGCTGCTGGTCGACGACCTGGTCGATTCGGGCGTCACGCTCGAGGCGGTCACTCGCACGTTGCCGCAGCGCTACCCGCAGATCACCGCGCTGCGCACCGCGGTGCTATGGTACAAGGCCAGCTCGGTGTTCAAGCCCGACTACTATGTCGAGCAGTTGCCGGACAACCCGTGGATTCACCAGCCGTTCGAGATCTACGACACCATGCGGCCCAAGGACGTACCGGCCGAAACTTAAGTCACCGCCGTCCGGCTACTTGTCCCGCCCAAAACCTGATGGAACGGAGTTGCATTGTCGCCGCTGGAAATTCTGGGATTCGTGCTTAGCGTCATCGCAGTCTGGCTGACTGCGCGGCAGCATATATGGTGCTGGCCGATCGGCATTGCCAGCGTCATTGTTTACGCCGTCGTCTTCATCGACGTCAAGCTATACTCCGACGCGGCGCTGCAGGTCATTTACATTTTTCTGCAGGCCTACGGCTGGACCATCTGGCTCAGGACCGGCCCATCCCCCGCAGTGCAACGGCCGGTCAACCGTATTCCGGGCGCAAGCGCCGCACTGTTGCTCGCAGCGGGCGCTGCCGCTACCGGGGCGGTGGGTTACATGATGGCCACCAGAACCGATGCGGCGCTTCCCTACTGGGACGCGGGCACCACGGTGTTCAGCCTGGTTGCGCAATGGCTGATGGCGCGCAAGGTGCTTGAGTGCTGGGGGCTGTGGATTGTGGTCGACGTCGTGTATGTCGGAATTTACCTGGCGAAGAATTTGCGGCTGACCGCGCTGCTCTACGGCATCTTTATCGCTCTCGCCTGGTATGGCTGGCAGCAATGGCATTCGGATTTGCACAACCCACGTCCGGCCTGATCGCGGATCGCTTTCTCCTGCCGAACCGGCAACATCGGTTCATGATTGATTTCGCTCGCGCTTACGCCGATGACGTGACAGTCGTTGTCTGCGGCCAGTCATCCGACTCCATCTCGCTGCAGGCACGCGCAGCGTGGATCCATGAGCAGTTTCCCGATGTCGCGGTCCTGCAGGTTAGTGTAGATGCCCTGTGCTCTATCGCAGGCGACACGCCCGCATCCGACCCCTGGCGTGAGCGGATTGCGGTCTCGCTCGGGTCGCGACGCTTCGACCTGTTCTTCGCCGCGAATGCCAGCGACCGTTCGCTTGGCGAGAGAGTCGGCGCGCAATTCGTGCCGTGTTTTCCTGATGCTGCCTTGCTGCATGCGCCCGATTCGGTGCCTGGGCTGGATGCGCATTCCGCGCGAGCAGCCGCGCCTCTGAAGAGAATCTGCCTGTTCGGTCCCGAGTCCACCGGCAAATCGACGCTGGCAAGGCAGCTTGCCGGGCACTACGGGACCGTGCATGTTCCCGAATATGTCCGCGGCTATCTGGACGCCATCGGCAGCACTGGAAGCGCCCAGGATGTGCAATGGATCGCCCGCGGCCAGCGCGCTACAGAGATGGCATGGGCCACGCAGGCCGATCGAGTACTGATCTGCGACACCAATCTGGCCACCATCGCACTGTGGAGCGACGTGTTGTTTGGCGCGACACCCGGCTGGATCCTGGAAGCAGCAGCCGGCAACACTTACGATCTCTGGCTGCTGACCGATATCGATGTGCCGTTCGAACGGGATCCGCAGCGATGCTTTCCCGAACCCGCCCGGCGCGCATGGTTCATGGGCCAATGCCTCAGGACGCTGGACCGGCTGGGCATCGCGCCGGTGCTGCTGCGCGGATCTCTTGACGCGCGACTGTCGCTCGCCTGCGCCGCCATCGATCGCGCGCTGGCGTAATCCTCGTTCATCCGGCATGCGATCGGCTTGCGGCTGGGTTATACTAGCCTCGCAGTATTCGTTTTTTCGCTAGGGGTCCTGCGCCGGAGGTGGGCGCGGGTGAGAAATACCCTTTGAACCTGATCTAGGTAATGCTAGCGCAGGGAAGCCCGTCCGGTTTCGTCTCGTATCTGCTTCCCTGGTTGGCGCAATGGAGCCATTTATGCGACAACTGATTCCCACTCTGCTCGTTCTCACGTTCGCCGTTCCAGCTTTTGGCCAGGAGCAGCCGGCAGAACTTCCTTCGACCGTCGTCGTGGGCAAACGCGATCCCGGCGTCAAAGCAACGACTGCGCACGTTGGATCTCTGGGCGAGGCGCCTCTGCTCGACACGCCTGCTGCGGTCGGCGTCTTCACCCGCGAACTGCTCGATGCGCAGCACGCAACACTGCTCATCCACGCGGTGCTCAATGATCCCAGCGTCGCGGAAAGCTATGCGCCTGCCGGCTACTACGACAGCATCAACATCCGCGGCTTTGAACTCGATGTGTGGAACAGCTACCGNNACGCGCCGGTTGCACTGGAAAACAAGGAGCGCATCGAGATTCTCAAGGGGCTGGGTGCGGTGGAGAGCGGGTTCAGCCGGCCGGGTGGAGTCGTCAACTACGTGACCAAGCGCCCGACTGCCTCACCGTTCATGGCACTGGAGCTGGACTACGACCGCTATCACGCGTTTCGCCAGCATCTCGATTTCGGCGCGCCGGTCGATACTGCCGGCAATATCGCGTACCGCTTCAATGTCGCCAATGAAACGCTCCGTTCCTACGCGCGTGGCGCGGACGGCGAGCGCCGCTTCGGCTCGGCCGCGGTCGATTGGCGGATTGCCAAGGGCGTCAAGCTCGAGTTCGATGCCGAATACCAGGAGCGCTCGCAGATCACCGTACCGGCGTTCCAGTTGCTCGACGGGGTGATCGTTCCGGTGGGCGTCGATCCGCGCAACCTGATGAACGCGCAGCCCTGGACCAAGCCATTTTTCACCCGCACCGCAACACTGCAGGGAAAGCTGGACGTCGACTTGCCACGCGGCTGGCTGGCGACCTTGCAGGTCAACAGCATGCGGCGCAAGGCCGATGACTATGTAGCCTTCCCGTATGGCTTTTACAGCAACTACGATTTTGATTTGTACGACTATCGCAGCATCAACGAGACGCGTTCACCCCGCACCGTTGAAGCGCTGGTGCGCGGAACGCTGGACACGGGTTTGATCCGCCATGACCTCGCTTTCGGCGCATCGCAATACCGCAATACGATCAGCAATCCGGACTACGTGTTCAATTTCGCCGGCGTCAGCAACTATTTCACGCCAGTCATTTTGCCGCCTGCACCCGATCCGCTGACACCGGCAGTGAGCTACCGGCAGCGGGAGACCGGTTTCTATGGTCAGGACACGATCTCGTTCGGCTCCGCCTGGAAGCTCGTCGTGGGTGGCAGACAGACGAAGATCGAGCGCGTCGCGACGGGCGCCGTCGAATTCGACTGGAGCCGCAATGTATTCACGCCCAACGTGGCCTTGCTGTTCAAGCCGCAGGCCAACGTCTCGACTTACGTCAGCTATGCCAAGGGTCTCGAACAAGGTGATCCGGCGCCACTGGGCACGACCAACCAGAATCAGTTGCTCGATCCGCTGGCCAGCCGCCAATTCGAAGCCGGCATCAAGTGGGACGTCATACCTGAGCTGAATTTGCAGACGGCGCTGTTCCGTATCGAAAAGCCGCTGGAGTATGTCGATGCTGCCAATACATGGATTCAGAACGGCAAGCAGGTGCACACGGGCGTCGAACTGAATGCAGCCGGCAGAATCACGCCCAGCGTGACGGTATTTGGCGGCGTTACGCTACTGGACTCCGGGCAGCAATCGACCGGCGACCCGGCGCGCGACGGCCGGCAAAAAGCCAATGTCGCCAAGCGGCGCGCGAGCCTGTTCATCGAATACGCGCCACCAGGCACCGGGCTGGCGGTTAACGGCCGCTGGCAGTATGTCGCCAGCCGTCCGGCTACCGACGACAATACGGTGTGGGTCGATGGTTACCATGTGTTCGGCGTGGGTGCGCGTTATGGCACAACGATCGCGGGCACGCCGTTGGTGTTTGGAATCAGCCTCGATAACCTGTTCGACAAGAACTACTGGAAGGACGTCGGCGGCGGTTACCTGCATCTAGGCGCACCGCGCACCTGGAATGCATCGCTGCAAGCCAAGTGGCAGTAGCACCGCGCGGCGCGCCGAATACTCAGGCGGATCAGTTTGCTTCTTCCTTCACGGTCGGCGGTTGATCGATCGTGGCGGCGGGTTTCGGCGCATCCTTGATGTCATCGCCACGGTTCGGGGCGATCGGTGCGTCCATTTTTTCCTCTGGCTTGGTCAGGAGCAGCGGTAGCACCGCTTTTTCCTCAGGGCTGGCCTGGATAACCGTTGAATCCGTCTTGGCCGCCGGATTGCTCCGGGATTTCGGCGTGATGCTGCTGGAAGAATGGCGCACCGCGGGCGCGGACACGCGTGGCGCCTGGACCACCGGTGTCGTGACAACCGGTTCCTCGATGGACTTCATCGCAGGGACAGCGGCCGGCTGCGCAACAATGATCTCTTTCATCGCGGCCGGCCTCGCAGGTTCGGTTGCCGGGACGAATGCCGACGATGGCGACGCCGCCGGCTTCGCATCAGACGGCACAAACAAGGCAAGCGGATCCAGCATGACGAACGCTCCGATTGCCAGAACAGCCACCAGAACCATGCCCGAGACGCCCAGTGCGGAATTCGAAGATTTCTCCTCCGCGGCGTAGCTGCGCACGCGCAGATCATTCAGGGTGAATTGGCGGGGAACAGTCGCGGGATAGGACATGGCAGGGTTCGAGATCATGATTACTCCTTTGGTGGCAGTGTTTGTATGCAGCAGCTCGCGTCTTCCGCTTGAGATAAATTTACCTGTTGTGATTGCGGCGATCGGTCAGACTGCGCGGTAATGCGTTGTAGGACAACGCCGCATTGAGGAGGACACAATATGGCGCGTAGGCACTGGCTGGTCCGCAGGTCAGTTGAACGTAAATTGCGCGCGGATGAGGACTTTGTTTCTCGAAATCCGCACCTTGATCGCGTCCAGATCGACCCCACCCGCAGGATTCTGCGTATCCTTCAGTCCCAGCGTGCGGCTGCGCGAGGTTCCGAAACGGAGCTCATGGGATTGCAGCATCTGATCGATCGCGCCGCGCCGTTCCGCATTCACGATCGCCGGTAGCAGGTTTGTCGATTCGGGGGCGATCGTATTCAGCACCGGTGCGACTATCGCCTGAAGACCGGGTTCGACCATCGCGGGTCTGGAGTTTCCTGGAGCCGACGCACCATAGCCGTAAGGCCGCACGGTGGACCGCGGCCCCTCTTCGGCTGCGCTGGCCTGCAATGCGCAATGGATCAGACACAAAATGATCAATCCAGAGGCAGGTTTGATGAGCGATTGAGGCCGCACGGATTGGTATCACCTCCAGGTTGCGAAAACTCTCCGCCGCACAGGAAATCCCGCCGCAGGAAGCTTCAATGACGACCTCGCTCATCCAACCGACGCACTGTCCGCAGAAGCATCAGACCTGGTGCTCGTGATGATCGGCGCCTTGGCTGCGATTCCGAAACCAAGCAACGCATTGGTGATGCGCGATATGAAGTCGTTCATCCCGCGGCTCCTACTTCAAGTGCGCGCAGATAAGTGGTACGCAATTCTGGACGAACAACACGAACCTGGGACTCCCGTGAAAGCGGGATGCCGCCCGCGTATCAAGGTGATGCAGCCGCCACGCCGGCCGGCGTAATGCGCTGTATCCGGCTGCCATTGGATTCCGTGAACCACAGGTTTCCACCGGGTCCGGCAGTGATCCCGTCCGGTTGCGCGTTGCCAGATGATCCGCAGGACTCACTGTTGCGAGTCGCCGCGAACCGATGGGATAGAGCGTCCCATGGCCCGAACCCATCGCCTATCGGCAACGAAGCAGCCGTGTTGCAGGTGCATGCCTACGTCGTGCCAAAGGGTCACCTGGTGTATCATTGCGGGACTGCTTCCCTCGGCAGCCGGCGTCGATTTAGGCTTCGACCTCCGTTACCCGGACGCGCGTCAAGCGACGGACCTGGCGTGGGGCCGAAATCCATCCATGAGAGAAACATCGCGCGTGCCGGCGTACGGCCGCTGCAACAGCCGTACGCC
This sequence comes from Betaproteobacteria bacterium, assembly GCA_003153335.1. Taxonomy (GTDB): domain Bacteria; phylum Pseudomonadota; class Gammaproteobacteria; order Burkholderiales; family Casimicrobiaceae; genus PALSA-1005. The sequence goes on from PLYG01000117.1 coordinate 10,418, forward strand.
GGCGTGCTTGCGAATTTGCCGATTCCAGGCGCACCCAATAGTCAGAGGCCAAACGATGCAGGAATGGACAGTACGCAACAGCTATGACAGCGCGCAAACGACTTCATCCCGCGCGCGTTTGCGGGAACTTTCAGGCAGTGGGAAGAAAACAGGGAAAAATGAAACTGGTGCCCAGAAGAGGACTCGAACCTCCACAGTGTTGCCACCGCTAGGACCTGAACCTAGTGCGTCTACC
>PLYG01000421.1 GCA_003153335.1 Betaproteobacteria bacterium
TGCCGATCAGATCCTTCGGTTCGCGTATGCCGGAATCGGCGTTGATGTAAATCGACGAGTGCCGGAAAAAGCGCGAAGGAAACACCGGGATCGCAATAAACGGCCGCGCTTCGCTGAACAACGACACCGTATACGAGGATAGCGACATTTCGGCGACATCGAATTCCCGGTGCCGCAGCATCCTGAAGAATGTCTCCTCCACCGGCATGTTCAGGTAGTTGAGGTCGATGCCGTCGGCCTGCACCGCGCCATCCATCAACGCGCGGGTGCGGTCGTAGTTCCAGCAGCCGAAGGTGAGTTTGAGCTTGGACATTGGACTAGAGCGTAACGGCCTGCGGCGAAGGCGCTGTCCCCGCCTGCGCGGGAACCGTGCCCAGCGTCTGCCATGCGGTCGCTTTGGGGACGATACCTTCGAACGAGCGCAACCGCGCCTGCGGCATCTCGAGGGCTCCGGTGCCGATCGCCGGTTCGCCATTCTCGAAGCGCTTGACCGCGTCGACCATGATCCGCCGGAATTCGACGACCGCGATGTCGCTCGCACCCAGCCGGTCGCGGCTGCGATCGGTGATGGGCCCCATGGTTTCCCACATCGCGATGTCCTGGTTCGGGATGCCGCGGATGCCGGTAAAGTTGCCCAGGCGCATCGCCTGCCGGTCCTGCAGATATTTGTTCGACAGGGTGCGCGTCCTCCGCCAGTCGGCGTCGAGATCGATGCCGACCTGCGCCGCGCAGAATTTGCGCCACTCCTCAGAATCGATGCCGGGCTTGTCGTCCTCGCTCCACGCGATGAAGTGGAACATGGTGTGCGTATCGTCGATGGGGACGTTGACGTTGGCCAGGTTGTACAGGTTGTTGGGCGGTATCAGCACCGTGGCTGGCGCCACGAACACCGAAATGCGCACATAGTCATGCGTCGCCGCATTCTGGATCGGCCGGCGGACCGCGGCGTACTTGAAGCCATAGTCGGTCTGTTGCGGCAGCATCCGCGGCGCCTTGTCGGTCGAGGGCCGCAACCATTGCTGGGCGGTGGCCTTGGCGCTGTCGACCCGCGCCGGCGGCATTTCGGAGGAGTGCAAGGTGGAGCTGTGCGCCGAATCGATCGCGCCTTCGAGAATCTGCGCCCAGTTGCAGTCGACCGCGATCTTGACAATGCTGACCTTGGTCGACGCGCCTGGCGCCCACGGCGGCGGCGCGAACGCCGGCATTTCCTCCCGGGGTCCCATGTACGCCCACACAAAGCCGCCGTGTTCGTGCGTCGGATACGTCTTGTGCCTGATCTTTTGACCGGCGCAACTGGCGGCCGGCTCCGACGGCATTTCGACCACGTTGCCCTCGACGTCGACCTTCCAGCCGTGATACAGGCAGCGCAGCCCGCAGTCCTCGTTGCGGCCGAACACCAGCGACGCGCCGCGGTGCGGGCAATAGCGGTCCATCACGCCGACGCGGCCGTCGGAATCGCGGAACGCCACCAGGTCCTCGCCCAGGAGGCGGATGGCAACGGGCGTGCCGTCCGGCTCGGGCACTTCCTCGATCAGGCAGGCGGGCAACCAATGGCGGCGCATCAACTGTCCCATAGTTGCGCCGCCTTCCACGCGGCACAGCAGTTCGTTTTCTTCGCGGGTGAGCATAGCGGTTCCTGGTCGCGGCGGGTTGACAAATATTCTTACATCTCTAAGAATGCGGATCATAGCGTGATCCTGATGATTGTCAATTCCGCGCTGCCATGCGCAGGCTGCTGAAAAGCGCCGCGACTGTTTCACCATGACCAGCGAACCCTTACTCCACCCACTCTCGGTCGCCGCGGCGCGGCAGATCGCCCGGGACATTTACCTGTTCGAACTGCGCGACCGCCAAGGCGCCGCACTGGCTGAATTCACGGCCGGTGCGCATCTGTCGGTGCAGGTGCCGATCGGCGTGCTGCGCAAGTACTCGCTGTGCAACGACCCCGCCGAGCGCGATCGTTATGTCATCGCGGTCAAACGTGAGGAGCAGGGCCGCGGCGGTTCGCTGAGCCTGGTGGATGGCATCAGGGCGGGCGATACGCTGCAGGCGAGCGCGCCACGCAACGACTTTGCGCTCCACCCGCGCGCAAACAGTTTCATATTCATTGCCGGCGGCATCGGGATCACGCCCATTCTGTCCATGGTCAGGCATGTGCAGTCATCGGGACGCGGACGTTTCAGGCTTTACTACTTCACCCGCGATCCGGGGAGCACTGCATTCATCGATGAACTGGGCGCGCCGGAATTCCATGGCAAGGTGCGAATCCATCACGACGGCGGCGACGCGGCCAACGCATTCGATCTGTGGCCCGTGCTGGAGCGGCCCTCGGGCACCCATGTCTATTGCTGCGGCCCGCGCGGGCTGATGGACAGCGTGCGCGACATGAGCGGGCACTGGCCCGGCGGCTCGATTCACTTCGAGAGTTTCGGCCCCAGCGCGGCCGTCAACCGGCAGAACACACCGTTCACGGTGCACCTGGCGAAGAGCGGGCTGACTGTCGCGGTTGCCGCCGAGTCCACCATACTCGAAGCGGTCCGGGCCGCGGGCGTGCGTGTCCCCAGCTCCTGCGAAAACGGCACCTGCGGATCGTGCAAGACCGTTCTGATCAGCGGCCGTGCCGAGCATCGCGATCTGGTCCTGGCCGAAGAGGAGCGCGGCAACCGGATCATGGTCTGTTGCTCGCGCGCCGTTTCCGCTGAACTTGTGCTGGACCTTTGAGGGAGTACTTTCGATGACACCAATTCGCTTAGGGTTAGCAGGTCTGGGCCGCGCCTTCACCATCATGTTGCCCACGCTGATTGGGGACCCGCGCGTGCGCATGGTCGCCGCCACCGATCCGCGCCCGGATGCCTGCCGCCAGTTCGAGCGCGACTTCGGCGCGCGGACCTTTGCCTCGATCGAACAACTCTGCGCCGACCCTGCCGTCGATGCGCTCTACATTGCCACCCCGCATCAGCTTCACGCGGAACATGCATGCCTGGCGGCGCGGCACGGCAAGCACGTGCTGGTGGAAAAGCCGATGGCGCTCACGATAGAGGAGTGCACGGCGATGATAAGTGCGGCAAGATCCGCGGGCACCGTGCTGATCGTCGGCCACAGCCACAGTTTCGATCTGCCGATACTGCGCGCCCGCGCCATCGTGGCCGGCGGCGAGCTGGGCGCGGTGCGGATGATTCATGCGATGAACTACACCGACTTCATGTACCGACCGCGGCGCCCCGAAGAGTTGCGCACCGATGAGGGCGGCGGCGTGATCTTCAGCCAGGCCGCGCACCAGATCGATATCGTCCGCCTCCTGGGCGGCGGGCTGGTGAAGAGCGTGCGCGCCTGCACGGGCAACTGGGACCCAGCGCGGCCCACCGAAGGCGCGTACAGCGCGCTGCTGCTGTTCGAGAATGGCGCCTGCGCGTCGGCCACGTATAGCGGCTATGCGCATTACGACTCGGACGAACTGATGGGCTGGAGCGGAGAACTGGGGCAGCAGAAAAACCCCACCGAATATGGCGCAGCCCGCAAGCGGCTGCAGGGCGCTGCGACTGCGGCGGAGGAGGCGGCGCTGAAAGCTGCGCGCAACTATGGCGGCTCGCGCTACGTGCCCGGGCCGCCCGCCAGTGCGCTTGCGCACCAGCAATTCGGCCACATCGTCGTGAGTTGCGAGCATGGCGATATCGTGCCGATGCCAGGCGCCGTGCAGCTTTACGGCGACGTGGAGCGCCGCGTCGAGTCGCTGCCCGCGCCCGCGGTGCCGCGCGCTGAAGTGATCGACGAACTCGTCGGTGCGATCGTGGGCCGGCGGGCGCCGGTGCACGGCGGCGAATGGGCGCGCGCGACCACCGAGGTGTGCTTGGGCCTACTCGCGTCGGCGCGGGAGCAGCGCGACATTACGCTCCACTATCAGGTCGGCGTTTCGGCCGAGTGAGGGTGGATCAGGAACATGCCGCGACACGACGAATTCCAGACCATACTGAAGCACTGGCGCGAAGCGGTGCCGGAGGACCGGCTCGCCCACCTGATCCGCGATGCGGCGCGCGGCCAGGCGCGCGCGTTGCAGATGCGCCTGCTCGAACATTCGGTTTCGTTCGGCCACTGGAGCTTTCTGCGCATCCTGTGGGAATCCGATGGGCTGACCCAGAGCGAACTGAGCACGCAGGCGGGGGTGATGGAGCCGACGACCTACGCCGCGGTCACCGCGATGGAGCGGCGCGGGTTCGTGCGCCGCAAGCAGCTATCGGCNNAATCGGGCAACCGCAAGAACGTGCATGTGTACCTGACCGCCAAAGGGCGCGCGCTCAAGAACAAGCTCATTCCGCTGGCCGAAGAGGTCAACCGGATCAGCGTGAAAGGTGTCAGCGCCGCGGATGTCGCCACGACGCGCCGCATGTTGCTTGCCATGCTCGACAACCTGGCCAGCGATGATGCCGAGTCCACCAACCCGGCGCGACGCGTGCCATCGACGCGCGAGCTTTCGCGTCTGCCGGCAAAGCCAGTGAAACGGGCCCGCAAGCCATCACCGTCCGCGTAGGATGGGTATCGCTGCACGCGACCCATCCTGCGGCAATGATGCAGCGTCAATGATCCGTCAATACTCCGCGGATTGATTGAGCCGATACGCCGGCGCCGTGGGTGGCGGCGGGTCCCAGACGATATCTACGTTCTCCGGCGCCAGCCAGTCGCGCAGCGCCGCGAGCAGATGCTCGTCGAGCGTGACCTTCCATGCCAATCCCAACTCGAGTTCGCCGCGCGCGCAATCGTTCTGGTAATCGACGGTCACCGCCGTGTTGCCGTTGACGTACGGCTTGAGCAGCGCCAGCAAGCGCTGCCCATCGCTGCCATTGCTGCCGCCGTTGCAGGAAAGGCGCAATTCCTTCGCAAAACGAGCGAGGACCGTGGCCCGGTCGAGCAACTGGTCGGCGACCACGCGCAGGCCGCCGGTGTAGCCGTCTTCGCTCACCTTGCCTTCGACGGTNNGTCTTTCAATTTCATCCGGTGGGCTTCGAAGAGCTCGTTGAACACCGACACTTCGACTTGCGCGGTGCCGTCGTCCAGCGTGACGAATCCCATCTTGCCCCGGCGCGTGATCTGCGTGCGCAACTGTGTGACCAGTCCGGCCAGCAGCACGCCTTCGCGCTTCGCCGCCAGCTTGGCGAGAGGCTGCTTGATCAGCCCGGCAAGTTCCTGCCGGTACGATGCGTACGGGTGGCCGGAGAAATAAAAGCCCAGCGCGGTCTTTTCCTGGTGCAGGCGATCGAGGTCGTTCCACGGCTTGGCCGCGACCAGTTGCACCTCCCCGGCGCCGGCTGCTTCGCCGAACAGATTCACCTGTTGCGCCGCGCGGGCTTCCNNCTTGATCAGCGCTTCGATCGCGCGCCGGTTCACTGCGCGCTTGTCGATGCGGCGGCAGAAATCGACGAAGCCCGCAAACGGCCGCTCGGTCCGCGCAGCGACGATCGCGTCAATCGCGGCATGCCCGGTACCTTTGATGGCGCCCAGTCCATAACGTATCGTCTTGTCATCGACGGGTACGAAACGGTATTCCGATGCGTTGACATCCGGGGGCAGGAACACGAGCCCGTTGACGAGCGCATCTTCATAGAATTGCCTGACCTTGTCCGAATCGTCCATGGTCGCGGACAAGTTGGCGGCCATGAAGGCGCTGGCGTAATGAACTTTCAGATACGCGGTCTGGTAGGCNNTGTTGAAGCCGTAGCCCGCGAACTTTTCCATCTGATCGAACAGCTCGGTCGCGATCTTCTCCTTCATTCCGCGGGTCACAGCGCCCTTGACGAAGATGTCGCGCTGCAAGGCCATTTCCTCGGGCTTTTTCTTGCCCATCGCGCGCCGCAGCAGATCGGCGGCGCCCAGGCTGTAGCCGGCGATCACCTGCGCGATCTGCATCACCTGTTCCTGGTAGATGCTGACGCCGAAGGTCTCGCGCAGGATCGTCT
>PLYG01000310.1 GCA_003153335.1 Betaproteobacteria bacterium
CCGTTGTATAACAAACATCTCCATTGATAATGGTTTGCGGCGCGGTGTTGGAATTGGTAAAGGTGCTGGAAACGATACCGTAGGTGCTGGCCGATCCAAGGGTTGGCGCGGTCGCGGCCAATGCTGCGTCGCTCTGCGCCAATGAAAGAAGAAGCACAGCGAATCCCAAACTTGCCACCAAGCCAGGACAATTTCGACTGAACCTGGAGTGCGCTTCGGCAACGCGGGGCACAACGTGCCGGGATTGTGTGGTGGAGGCGGTCTGAGCGTTCATGGCATGGTCCCTACATAACGGATGAATTACCGGAGAAACATAAACCTCTTCTATCCTATATTATGAAGCAATTACGTCATTATCCCAATCTAACTACACAGAAACAGTATTCTGCTAACCAAGTGTGGCTTAAATACCCGTGCCGAATGCAAAAGGTGGCCACACGCAGCCGGACAGTTTTCCGGGTTTCGTAAGGGATGGCCCTGCGGTTTAGCCGCCCCGCCATTACGGAAGATCAGGCCAATCTCTTGCACCCGACTCGCCCTCAGCGTCGTCAGCAAGTCACCACCTATCTTCCCCCATCGCAAGCTCTCCTGTACGGTGGCCCGCATAACGCCTTACCCCCTTACCAGATGGTGTTCATCAAATGCGCGGTGGACATGCTTTCAGCGTGTTATCGCAAGTCTGGCTGACACAGTCAATCCGGAATTACACAAACGGAAATGGCTTGCCGTGGTAAACCGCAGGCACGCCAGGTATCGTTTCGACTGCCCGCGCGGGGGCAATTTGAGCACCGCCGACCAGGTTCACCGAGGACAGCCGGATGGAATTTCCGTGTATCGTTATGCTTTGGTCTGGCTCGTCGGACCGCCGGTTCATCCTTGGCAGTCTGTTGAAAAGCTACTGCGGTGGCCATCTGCGGCCTCATTTGGCAAATGAGACGGTGCTCGAAATCCTCGCGTACGCCCAAGTACGCTGCGGTTTCTGCGCGCCTTGCGGCTGGCCATCCTCGCTACGCTTTTCAACAGACTGTTAGCGCCTTGAGCACGCAGCCTGCCCTGCCGTGGCGACTGGTCTGGTCGGTGTCGGCCACCCAGATCGTGTCATGGGGCACGGTGTATTACGCGTTTGGCGTGATGCTGGTGCCGATGCAGGCGGAATTCGGCTGGGCGCAGAGCGTGCTGACCGGCGCCTATTCGATGGCGCTGGGGATTTCGGCGCTGGTGCTGGTGCCGACCGGTGTCTGGATCGATCGCCGCGGCGGACGTACTGCGATGACTTCGGGATCGCTGCTGGCCGTGGCGCTGTTTGCGCTGCTTGCGGCCAATCACTCACTCGTGGGTTTTTACCTGATCTGGGCCGGGCTCGGCCTGGTGATGGCGACCACGCTCTACGAGGCCGCGTTTGCGGTGATCGAGATCGGCTTCGGACCCGCCTACCGCAAGGGGATCACGGTGCTCACCTTTGCCGGCGGATTGGCGAGCACCGTGTTCATTCCGATCACGCAATGGCTGATCGATGCGTTCGGCTGGCGCGGGGCGGCGTTTGGCCTCGCAGTGGCCAATCTCCTGGTCTGCGTGCCGCTGCATGCGCTGTTGCCCGGTCGGCCGGGCCGGCGCGGATCGTCGAATGACGCCGCGCAACGAAGGAAAGGCGCCCCGAGCAGCGAAGCGAAGCGTGAAGCGGCCGGCAGAGCCGGCGCGCCGGCGGCGATACGCCGCGCGCTGGCGTCGCTGAAGTTCTGGACGCTGGCGATCGCCTATACCGGCTCCGCGCTGGTGATCGGCACGCTGGGCGTGCACCTGATCCCGTTGCTGGGCGCGAAGGGATTCTCCAGCGGCGAAGTCGTGCTGATCGCATCGATGGTCGGACCGATGCAGGTCGCGGGCCGCCTCGCGCAATACTGGCTGGGGGACGCCGTGGATGTTCGGCGCTTGTCGCGGATCGTGTTTGCGACGCTGCCCATCGCGATGGCCGTGTTGCTGCTGGCGCCGGCGCAGTCGCTGCTCATCGGATTCTTTGTCGTGTTCTATGGCGTGGGCATGGGCATCGCGACCATCCTGCGCGGTACCGCGATGCCCGAACTGTTCGGGCGCGAAAACTATGCAGCGCTGAGCAACCTGCTGTCGGCACCCAGCGTGGCGGCGCGCGCGGTCGCACCGTTTCTCGCGTCGCTGATTGTCGCCGGCTTCGGCACCTACGAAGCGCTGGTCTGGGCCAATTTCGGCATCGCGCTGGCGGCGTTGCTGGCCATCTGGATTGCGACCCGAGGCAGGAAGAGTTGAGCGTGGCGATACTCAACTGTAGCGGGTCAGGCTTGATCTTCCCGAGGGCGTTACCTGTGTTGTACATCACGTTCGTCTTCGCAATGGCTATACCATCCATGTAGGAAGCGATTCCGACGACCCGACACTGAGCCACAGGATGTCCGCGCAAAGGGGTGATATCGGGCAGCTTCGGCTTGATCCGGCTAAACAATTGTAGTTAACTCGGTTGCGTCCAGCGTCTAGCCTTTACCGTCACGGTCGTTACCGGTCGCGATTCGTCGCGCTTTGCGACCGCCGGCGAGGCAGCCTAAGTGGCGACTCGCGAGCCACGCGCGATGGAGACTCAGTCTGCCGGGCTGTCCGGCGGAAATACAGGAAGGAAAAGAATCATGTTGCATCGCTGTCATCACAACAAGGAAAGCTGGCTGTTCTTGCTCATCGCCCTGCTGGGCGGTATTGGCCAAGCGCTGGCGCTGCCATTCGCCTATGTCGCGAACTATAGTTCCAACAACGTCTGGGCGTACACCATCAGCGCCACCGGGGCCTTGACGCCGGTAGCCGGCTCGCCCTTCGCCGCCGGCGCGGGTCCTCAATCCGTCACCGTCGCCCCGAGCGGGGCGTTCGCCTATGTGACAAACTCTAATTCCAACACTGTCTCGGCCTACACCATCAACGCCGCCACCGGGGCCTTGACGCCGGTGGCCGGCTCGCCCTTCGCCGCCGGGACGGCTCCTCTCGGCGTCACTGTCACCCCGAGCGGGGCGTTCGCCTACGTGGCGAACTGGACTTCCGACAACGTCTGGGCCTACACCATCAACGCCGCCACCGGGGCCTTGACGCCGGTGGCCGGCTCGCCCTTCGCCACCGGGGCCGGGACGGGTCCTCAATCCGTCACCGTGACCCCGAGCGGGGCGTTCGCCTATGTGGCAAACTCTAATTCCAACACTGTCGCGGCGTACACCATCAACGCCGCCACGGGGGCGTTGACGCCGGTGGCCGGCTCGCCGTTCGCCGCCGGGACGGCTCCTCTCTCTGTCACCGTCGCCCCGAGCGGGGCATTCGCCTATGTCGCGAACTATACGTCCAACACTGTCGCGGCCTACACCATCAACGCCGCCACGGGGGCGTTGACGCCGGTGGCCGGCTCGCCCTTCGCCGCCGGGACGGGTCCCGAATCCGTCACCGTCGCCCCGAACGGGGCGTTCGCCTATGTCGCAAACTCTACGCCTTCGAACAACGTCTCGGCCTACACCATCAACGCCGCCACCGGGGCCTTGACGCCGGTGGCGGGCTCGCCCTTCGCCGCCGGGACGAATCCTAACTCCGTCACCGTCGACCCGAGCGGGGCGTTCGCCTATGTGGCAAACGGTGGTTCCAACACTGTCGCGGCCTACACCATCAACGCCGCTACCGGGGCCTTGACGCCGGTGGCCGGCTCGCCCTTCGCCACCGGGGCGGATCCCTTATCCGTCACCACGACAAACATTCTGGTACCGCCCGTCGCTTCGCTGGAAAATCCGCAGCCCAGTAGCTTTCAGAGCGGGATCGGCTTGCTCTCCGGCTGGTCTTGCCAAGGCCCAAACATAGGCATCTCAATTGATGGCAAGCCCATGCTCCAGGCGCCCTACGGATCGGGTCGGGCCGATACGGCGAGCGTGTGTGGGGCCACCAATATCAGCACCGGCTTCGGGCTACTCTTTAACTTCAATACACTGGGTGCGGGCTTGCATTCGGCACAACTGAATGTAAACGGCGTTACCCTGGGCACTCCCACCCAATTCACGGTGAGCGTGCCGGCAGGCGAATTTTTAACGGGAGCCTCGAAACAAATAACGGTCCAGGATTTCCCGGTGATCGGCAAGGCGACCGTTCTCATTTGGCAGCAATCGCAGCAGAATTTCGCCATTCAATCGGTGGGTCCGTAGTGACATGTCGCTTTGCCGTGGCATCGATTCCAACCATCGCATCACCAGCAACCTGGCGGCTATCAGGAGACGCCGGCAGCCGGCTGGATAGGCAAGAGTGTGGTCATGTGTGCGCCGCGATCGAAGCTGGTCGCGGCAGTCCCCTGCCTTGTTGAGTCGGAAGAGCGCAAATTGATGGTCCCTTCAACCGAAAGAGGAAACCATCATGGAATCCATCAATTCAGTCGCCCACCATGAACCATGGCACAAGGGCAAAATCGTTGGTCAGAAGGCGCCATTCAAGATCAAGGACATCTGTGCAATCCGCGTTCGCCTGCAGATGGAAGCCCGAGTTCGAGATCTCGCTCTGTTCGATCTCGGCATCGACAGCAAGCTGCGTGCCTGTGGCCTCGTGAAGTTGAAGGTGCGCGATATTTGCAGTGGTGCGCGCGCGGTCGCGTGGCGGAGTCGGCGCCCAACCGGGAAGTGTTTCCCCAGCTACTGCAGCTACTGAGGACCCATCTCACCGCCCAACCCAAGGCCTAAGGCCGGAGAAGCAAAGCACATCAGGCGACTCCCGGCTCGGTCGACCGGCGCAAGCCAAGGGCGCCCAAGCGGCAATGGAGCACCGGTCAGCCCCTGACAATGATGCGCCCGTTCATGTCCTCATGCCCCGCCCCGCAAAAGTTGTCGCACAGAAAATCATACACACCCGCCTTTTCTGGCGTTATACGCACCCTGGTGATTTTTCCCGGAGGCAAGTCTGCGCGAATATTCAGGTCAGGAATCTTGAACCCATGAACGAAGTCTAGTGAAGTGAACTCGAGAACGGCGGGTTGCCCCTTCTTCAACACAATCTCGCTCGGGCTATATGAAAATCGCTGTGCCACGATTTTGATCACCTGTTCCTTGTCAGGATGCTGCTTCGCACTCTCAGCCATAACCGTCCCGCCCAGCGCTATCCCGGCAACCGCCCCGAGCAGCATGCCAATTGCACTTGCGTGGCGCACTCTTAGCCTCTCGTCACAGGAAACTCGGTGATCTTGTATTGAGCCTCTTTGACCTCCGCCTCGACCTCACGAAAGCCGAGCCCGTTGTTGGGCATCGCGGGATCCCACGGCAGCGGTGTGCGCTTGTCCTGCGAACCCGGCGCCGGCAGCGGGAAAATCAGCGACTTGGCGGAATGATGGGCAATATGTCCGGTCTGGTGGTGATGTTCCTGGTGGATATGGCCGTAGAACACCGTGAGATTTTGGTAAGGCATTAGCAGCGCTATTGCCTTCGCGCCGTCGCGGGTGGCCCAATCCCACTTCGGCGCCAGGTCGAACAGGGGGCGATGAGTGAACACGACGATAGGAGCGTCGTTTGCTTGTTTCAACAGGTCGGCCTTGAGCCAATCAAGCTGGGCATCCCCGATACTCGCGCCCGGATCGGAAACATTGTCCACGACGACAAAATGCACGCCCTTGTGATCAAAAGAGTAATGCGTCGGACCAAAAAATTCCTTAAAGGCGGCGCCGTTGTCGAGCGAGGCGTCGTGTTCGCCGGGAATGAAGCGTACGTTTTTGACCTTCAGTTCGCTGACGATTTCGCGGAACCCGGCGAGGCGCGTGCGTCTTTCCTTGGGATCGTCGGTGGTATGGGTGAGGTCCCCCGTAAAAATGATGAAATCGGGTTGATGCTCCAGGGCATTGACTGTCACGACCGCTTTTTTCAAGGTATTGGCGGCATCCGGATTGGCCGGTCCGGCGTATCCCCAGTGCATATCCGACAACTGAACAAAAAAGAATTCGTCATAGCCCGGTGCAACCGAGCCGGTGCTGTCAGCCGCCAGCGCGGAACGACCGAGACCGGAAACAAATACTGCTCCGCCGCCCACTGCCGCGAGTCTCATGAAATCTCGACGATTGATCATGTGCATGCTCCTTGATTTAATTTGGGTTGAGTATCCGGCCAGGGCCGGCGCAGGACAATTCCTGTCCGCACCGTGCATTACCGATTCGGCGGACGAAATATTCCCGTGCGCGGCAAAAAAATATTTGCCGCCAGGCTGCTCACGGGGTCGCCACCTTTTTCAAGTAGGCAATGACATCGGCGCGGTCTTTCGCATCGGGCACCGCGAACCCCATTTTCTGGCCCGGAATGAGCTTTTCCGGGGCGGCAAGCCATTTATCGAGAGTCTTTTCGCGCCAAACCACTGTTGCATGTTGCAGGGCCCTGGAATACGCGTAGTCAGGCGCACTACCCGCTTTGCGCCCATACAGCGCTTTGTGGGCCGGGCCTACGCCGTTGTATTCTATGGAGTGGCAGGACGCACAACGGCTCTGGTAGAGGGACTGGCCGCGTTCGGGATCACCGCTGGCCAGCGCGTGGTTTGCGGCAGCCAGCAGCGCGATGATCAGACTGATGTTCGGGCACAATTTCAGCATCAGGTTTCCTCGCAAGGTCATGGTTTAAAGTGGCAGACTGTGCTGGATCAGGCGCCAGCAGCAGCGGCACAGGGTCTGGCCTCTTGCCTGTTCCCACTCTGCATTACCGGCCAGGGCAACGGAATATTCCCAAAGCGTTCGAAATTTGTTCGCCACGAATGGGAATAAAACCTTGGCTATTGCGGTATATGGAGAAAGGAGGGAACTTGACCGATAGGACACGTCGATTTGAAGCGGCCGCGCTTCCTCATCTCGATGCCGCATACAACCTTGCGCGCTGGTTGTTGCGCGATGAGCATAATGCCCAGGATGTCGTTCAAGAGGCTTACTTGCGAGGCTTCAGGTTCTTCGACAACTTTCGCGGCGGAGATGCACGGCCTTGGCTATTGGGTATCGTGCGCAATACCTGCTATACGTGGCTGCGCAACAGCGGACAGGCGCCGGAGCATGTCGAGTTCGACGAAGAGCGCGATAGCAGGAGCCATGACGCGGCCCTGCCCATGGCGGAGGACAACCCGGAAACCTTGCTGATGCAAAAGCACGAAAGAGCACGGCTGGATAAGGCGATCGAGGAGCTGTCGCCAGAATTTCGCGAGGTGGTGGTGCTGCGAGAACTTGAAGACCTGTCCTATAAAGAAATCGCTCAGGTCGCGGCCATACCCCTTGGGACAGTCATGTCGCGTCTGGCGCGCGCCCGCGCGATGCTGCGCAGTGCGCTCAATCGTGCCGACTAGAGGAGGATTGGGAAATGAATCGTGATGAGGACACCGAGTTAAGCAAGGCCATCAAGGCTCAGGCGACTCGCCATGCAGCGCCGCCAGCATTGCGTGAGCGCATCGTCGCCGCCCTGAACCAGGCCGAATCGGTGCCGGCGGCGCCGCCGCGCAGGCCATTCCAGACATTCTGGCAGCAGTGGTGGGGGATGGGCGTCGCTTTTGCCTGCGGGGTGGTCGCAAGCTTGGTGCTCGGCTCGTTCCACGCCACACCAGGAAAGGAGGATCGCTTGTCCCAGGAGGTCATCGCCGGCCATGTCCGTTCCTTGATGGTGGCCCATTTGGCTGACGTGGCTTCCTCCGACCAGCACACCGTTAAGCCTTGGTTCAGCGGCAAGCTGGACTTCTCGCCGCCAGTGCATGACTTGGCGAAGCAGGGATTCCCCTTGTTGGGCGGCCGCTTGGACTATCTCGACCAGCGCCCGGTGGCAGCCTTGGTCTATCGCCGGCAGCAGCATACCATCAACCTTTTTGTNNCGCGCGAAGTGAAGTCGCTGTCCCGGCAAGGCTTCAGCATGACCGAGTGGAGCGATTCAGGAATGCAGTTCTGGGCCGTTTCGGATCTCAGCCGAGGGGAACTGCAGACCTTTGCTCAATTGTTCCGCCAGCAAAACGCCCAATCTCCGCCAGGCTGAGTCGCCCGCGAAGCGCGCTCGCACAGTTAGCCGAAGGAATTCCCAAGACAGCCAGGCTGCTGCCGGTCAGCCTGTTTACCACTCCAGGCCCAACTTAACGGTGCGGAAAATGCGCCATTCTGCGGCATAATTTCCGGTGAAGGGGTCCTTTTTCGGAAAGTCGCACCAACGACCGCTTCCGCAAGACGCGATAGACTGCTCAGGGTCGGGTCCTGCCCCCATCGGCTGTCGCGCGCAACGGCAGCACTACAATCATCACCGCCCGTTTGTGCTTCCGAGCGACCGCAGTCGGGTTCACTGCCGCCGTTGGGGGCATGCACAATCGAGTGCCACGGTAGAGGGCAGGCGGCCAGGAGCGGAAGTTCAAGACTTCTCTACATCCCGGACCTTAAGCGAATTGATGCTCTCGACGGACTACTCTTCCTTAGTTCATCCATTCGCTCAGGACCCATGCATTCACTTCGCGATGACGTTGTGCTAAACGACGCTCGTATCGATGCGGCGGTCTTTCTTTGCGGAGCCACCGAAAGTATACTGGCGAGTGCGTGGCGCTAGGCTGCCGCCAAAGCGGTCTTCTTTTTTCCGGGAGAGAAACATGTGCTTCATTCGTAGGGAGATACTTTCTATCCGCAACGGTGTAACGCTGGCGCTCGTGCTCGCTTGCAACGCTGCGCTCGCGCAAAGTGTGACCATCACGCAAGCAGGGCCTATACAGGCGCCCATACCCGCATGGGCGGTAGGTTTGGTCAGCCTGATGCTGGCAGCCCTGGGTTACTGGGCCTTGCGCACACGGCTGCCCAAGCAACTGAACCGTCTGCGCGGCTGGCCATTGTTGGCCATCCTATCCGCCGGATCGCTGGCTTTGGTTCTGTCCGGTACATGGATGAGCCGTGTCTACGCCAATTGCGCTTGCGCTTTCAATATCACCGGAAACCCGACGACCGTCGGTCCCGTTGCCCTCGACCACGACATCGCGCTCACCAACGTGGTCGGGGGGACGTTTACCATCGGCTCGGTCAGCGCCGACTGCACCGCGCTCTCGGCCGTTTGCAATTTGATTTCGCCAACATTGACTCCGCAGTGCGCGCCCGGGCTCACGCTCAATCCCACCGGCATTTGCTACGTGAAAGTCCATGAGGTAGCCGTGGCGTCGAGTCGGACGTATAAGGACAACATCCAGGCGCTGTCGTCCACTGACGCGGCGAAGGCCTTCTCCGAACTGCAGCCCGTCACCTTCAACTACAAGACCGACCTGGAGCAACACCACGT
The DNA here is from genome assembly GCA_003153335.1 of Betaproteobacteria bacterium. GTDB lineage: Bacteria > Pseudomonadota > Gammaproteobacteria > Burkholderiales > Casimicrobiaceae > PALSA-1005. The sequence goes on from PLYG01000310.1 coordinate 9,273, forward strand.
GGGCTTCATTGCCGAAGACGTGCCTGACCTTGTCGCGACCATTAACAGAAAAACCCTCAATACTATGGACATCGTCGCTGTACTGACCAAGGTGGTACAGGATAAGAGCCAGACGATTGATAGGCAACAGCAGAAGCTGGAAGCGCAGACCAAGCTCATCGAAGCGCAACGGTCTGAGGTTGCAGAAATCAAGGAACAGATCTCGCAACTCGCGGCGGAAGTCTGGCGGTCGAAGAATCTGGACAAGACAGCACGACGATAACCATCGTGGGCGCGGCAGCAAAGACGAAAGCCAACTATCGTTTCTGCGTCCTGGACGACAAGACGCATCGCGTAGACCTCCCGGCGCGCTCCAACGCGCAGTAGCGCTTGAACACGGGCGCGCCGGGTGTGGATGGCCTCGAATTAGTGGAGGTCGAAGCGCATGGGGTTGAGTGGTGGCTCAGTCGGCGGCGTATCCTGCCAATGCGAAACGTCGAACCTCCGCTGCCTGAGTTTGGCTACTTCCGCTTCGGGTAGCGGAAGTTCCGACACCAAATGTCAGATCATAAGGTGCGACAAGTACACATCAAGCGAACGCTCGCGGCGGAAATCAATGGATTGCGCGCTGTGCGACCCATTCTGCGCGACCGGCGAGCGCACGCGCAATGGACAGCAGTCGGTCCCGTGGATAAGCTCTTGATCGCATTGACTGTGGCCACGTATGGGAGAGCCTCCGATGAACGACCTTGAATCGATCCAGGAATTGCTGCGACCGCTTTTCCCCGGGCTGATGGGTGTGCGGCTGGTCGAGGCCACTGCTGAAAAAGTCATCGCCACGCTGCTCATTCGCCCCGATCTTTGCACGACCGGTAATTCGGTTCACGGTGGCGCGTTGATGGCATTTGCCGATACGCTGGGGGCCGTCGCCACGTTCATGAATCTGCCGCAAGGCGCCAGCACGACAACCATCGAATCGAAAACGAACTTTGTCGGCGCTGCGGCGGTGGGAACCACTGTCACCGGCGAATGCACGGCCTTTCACCGGGGCAGGACGACGATGGTGTGGCAAACCCTGATCAAGTCCGAAAGCGGCAAGTTGTTCGCAGTCGTCAGCCAGACCCAGTTGGTGATTGCCGGATGACGCGCCGTTCGCTCGGGTCGAAATCAACGATTGCCGCGTATCAGCCTGGTCCTTCGCTTCGCTCAGAGCCTGTCCCGAGCCTGTCGAAGGAATGTCGGGGAAGAGCGTCCCGGCAATTGCTGGAGACGTGCTACCGCACTACATCCAGATACATCCACGGATGCTCGATGAAGGCATGCTGCTTGAAGCCTTTGACCCAGGGCTGGACCAGCGCGTTGCGATAGCTGTAATAGCCGGGATGCCAGGGCGCGTAGACCTGGACGATTTCGCTCATCTTGCGATACAGCGCGGTGCGCTCGGGGCTGTCGGGCAATTGCTTCGAGGCCTCGTATAGACGGTCGAATGCGGGCAATGAAAAGCGGGCGTCGTTGAGGTTGCCCTTGTTCTTGCTGTAGAGCAGGCCGAGGAAGGAATCGCCGTCGCGCACTCCTGATTGCCAGCCGATACTCCACATCATCAACTGTCCGGCCATGCTCATCTTCAGCAGGTCCGGCCACTTCTGCTTGACGAACTCGAGCTTGATGCCGATCGCGTCCATGTTCTTCGTCCACAACTCATCTTGCAGGCGGTGCAGGGAATCGGGTGTCGAGCCCATCCGGATCACCAGCGGCTTGCCGCCCGGCATTTCGCGATACCCGTCGCCGTTCTTGTCCTTGTAGTCGAACTTGTCGAGGAGGGCGCGCGCGGCTGCGGGATCGTACCGGTTCGCGGGCTTCAGGTTGGGGTCGTGTCCAGAAAGCCCCAGCGGCACCGGTTGCGAAGCAGGCATTCCCTGGCCGTTGCGGATGACCCTGATTTCCTCGTCGCCGTTGTAGCCCATCACGATCGCGCGGCGCAGCGCGATCTTGTCCGGCGTGTAGCCGCCGACGAGCGGGTCTTCCATGTTGAAGTACGTATATTGTAGCGAGGGCTCGAGTTCGCGCGACCATTTGATGCCGGCCTTCACATATTCATCCTTCAGCTTGCCGTTCTCGACCACCTGATTGACCAGGTCGGTGGGAATGTAGAGGTAGTCGAGCTCCTTCGCTTTGAAGGCCAGCAGGCGCGGATTCGATTCCTCGATGATAGCAACGGCTATGCGTCCGACCAGCGGCAGCTTGCGGCCCTTGTATGCCTTGATCAACGCAGCGTCGGCGGGCTCGCCGCGTTCGGGAAAACTGACATCACGAAATTCCGGGTTGGCTTCCAGTATCAGCTTGCTGCCGCGCTTCCATTCTTTCAGATAGTAAGGGCCGGTGCCGACGGGATGATCGTGCGCCCACGTGTTGCCCTTGGCGCCATAAGCGTCGATGACTTCGCGCGCGACCGCCGACAACTGCGTCGTGGTCATGTAGTCGACGAGCCCGTAGTCGGGGCTTTTCAGCTTCACCTGTAACGTATAGGGATCGAGCGCCTGCAGGCCTTCGAGTTTTGCGTCGTAGTCGAACTTGCCGGACTTTCTTGCCGCCGCGATCAGTTCGTCGGCGCCGGCCAGCTTGTCCTCGAAAATGAAAAGATTCGGCGAAGCCACCCCCGGGTCGATGATGCGCTTCCAGCTGAACACATAATCGTCGGCGGTGAGCTCGCGCTTTTTGCCCTTGAACACCGGGTCGGGCGTGAAATAGATGCCGTGCCGGAGACGGACGATGATGGTGCGTCCGCCGTCCTTGACCTCGGGCAAGGCAACGGCGGTATTGGGCACGAGCTCGTAAGGCCGGACCAGATGGTCATAAGTGAGCAGCGTGTCGAATACCGAGCGCTCGATGTACGACGAGTAAAGGTCCTGGGTGACTTGCGGATCAAAACCGGTGACATCGACCGGGAACGCGACGCGGAGCGTCTTGCTCATGTCCGCCGCGGCCAGCGGTCCGGCGCAAAGGAGAATGAGGATTCCGGCCAGGGTTGCCAGGGTAGGAAAGGGGCGCCGCATGGGCAAATTCATCGAGGCCGGCGGCGGTTCGCGTTTCAGCGCGGGATCCATCAGCGTTGGCTCGAGGCCTGAGCCTGAGCGCGGCTCAGCGCTTGAGCTTCGCCAGGAAATTCTTGCGGAACTTTGCGACCTTGGGCGCGACGACCACCGAGCAATAGGGGTTCGCGTTGCCCGTCCGGGCAAAGTATTCCTGGTGGTAGGCCTCGGCAATGTGGAAAGTCGAGGCAGGCACGACTTCGGTGACAAGTGGCTTGCCCCAGATCTTGCCCGCGTTGATTGCCGCAATGGTTGCTTCGGCCACCGC
>PLYG01000272.1 GCA_003153335.1 Betaproteobacteria bacterium
ATACCCCTGTGATTTTGGAAAGTGGGCGCGCAAATACTCGGCGACCACCAGCTCGGGATAGTTTACGGAAAAGATCGGATTCATCGGCGCCCTCCAGTCTTCGCTGCCACAGTATATGGCGGGCATTCCGGGCGTTGCAAATGAGAAAGCCGCTGGGAGTCGCCTCCCAACGGCCGGCACTGCATGGAGATTCACCCGGCGCACTGGGCGCCATGGTCTTGAGCATCACTCCGATTCCCGGCGGAGTCTTAGGCTCGCTGTGGCCAACCCGCGCCACGGCCTTGGAGTCACCATCGGCGAAGCGATGGTCTTGGACTCACCGCGACGCAACGCGCCCCGGTCTTACACTCGGCGATTCCGGACTCCGGCCGTCGGAGGTATTGAAGCTACTGCACCGGTGCAGTTCATTTCCCGAAGGATAGTCGCCACGAGGACAACTGGTGTAAGTATCACTCTATCAGCACGCGCCGTCAATCGTGGAACGCATCGTGGAACGCACCTTCGCTGACCTTTTTTTTGCGTCGGCAGCGTGCGGCTGGGCGCAATCTGCTAGCAGTGCGTCGGCCACCATTCACCGTTGGCCTTCGTCTTGCTCTCCCTCAACAGCCACGGCACCAGACTCTGCTCCCACAACTCACGCGGAATCCAGCCGTTGGCGCGCGGATCGCTCATGGCATTGAGGTCGAAGCGCCACTCGCCGTGCGCGGCGATCCAGTGCGTGTGCCAATAACGGGCGGCCACTGGCACACCGGGATTCATCCACGGACCGCCCCATTGAATGCGGACCAGCCCGAAGTCCGGATAGACCGGGTTGCGGGCCACCCCAAGGCCAAGGCACTCATAGACGCGCTGGAACGGTATCCCCAGCGCGGCGAGCGCCGCCTGCATCATCGACGGATTGGTGTAGTGCTTGTCCGCGAACCCCGGAAGCCGCGCGACAGCCTCCTCGGGGAGAAGATCGGCCACCACGCAGAGTGCCGCCGGCCTACAGTTGAAGCGTCCGCCCGCCGCGACCTGCACCTCTGCGAGCGAGAAGCGGACGGGTCGAGGCTGCAGGCGCACGGTACGCCGCTCAGTTCCGCGCCACGCGCGCCGCCGGCAGGTACAGGGTGCGCTGACCACGCCGTTGGCGGATCACGCGCAGTAGCGCACTTAGCAAGGTCGCCGCCAGCACGGCGCCAGCGAGCAGGATCAACACCTTCCACGGGTCGATGGCCGAGCGCTCTTCGGCCGCCTCCAGCGGTCCATTCGGGTCGAGTGGGGCAGCGGCGGCCAGCGGCGCGTCAGGCGCTGGAATGATCCCTGCCTGCTTGTCGATGATTTGCTGTTGCACGGTGACCAGTGTACTGAGCCGCTCGCTCAACTCTGCCAGCTTCTCGACCTTGGCTTTGGCCTCGGTCAACTGGCCCTTGATCACGTCCAGATCGTCGGTCGACGGTGCCACATTCGAAGCGGGCGACCTGACCTCGGCAGCTTTCGCCGCCGCTACCACCTTGGGTACGGTCGCAGGAGACGCCACAACGGGCGCCAGTGGCTTCGGCGGCGCTGGGTGCGGGGTTGGTGCCGGCGCTATGGCGGGAACCGGCCACGGCGGCATCGCCGAGGCGGCAGCGGGCCCCTGAGCCGGCGGCGACGGGACTACCGGAGTGGTTGCGGCGACCGGCGCTTCCGGTGCCGGCGGGTGATAGCCGCTCAACGCCAGCGAAATGCTCTTCATCTGCGTGTTGCCGTTGTCAGTTAGCTCGATGATCGGGTTGATCATCGCCTCATTGATCGGTTGGTCGGAAGTCATGCGCAGGACGTAGCCGTCGCCGGCACTTACCACCCCAATACGCACCGATTCCAGCGCCGGCTGATAGTCGATCCCCGAGGCCGCGAAAAGGTCCGGCGTGGCAATCGATGCCCGGAGTGTGGCCGCCTCGGCGGCAGTGACGCCAATCAACGCCACTTCGGCGCGCAGCGGCTCGCCGGCGCGCGAGAACACCCGCACGGCGCCCAGATTGGCCGCCTGCGCAGCGCCGACGAGAAGCAGCGCAGTCAATGCGCTCCATAGCGAAGTTCGGAACATCCTCATCCCCCTCGAACGCCGGTTTCCCGCAGCGCTACATCTTCGATGTGCCCAAGGCTATGACGCGCGTCGTAGGTTGCCGACTGCCGAAAGTGTCCAGCCCGGCGCAGCTCTTGCTCGATCTCGAAGACCGCGCCAATGGCCGCGCGCACTTTCAGCCGCAACGCCGGGTAGTTGATTGGTGCCGGCGCGACTGGCGCAGCAGCTTCGGCAGCTAGTTGGTCGATGGTCTTTCCCGTACTCATGTCCGTTCTCTCTCCAGATTTCTTTATGCGCCCATGAGCGCAACCTTACATCTGTGGTTTTTGCAGAATGAACCCGTTGGCCGCGTTTTCCTTGCGCTGTTCGCGAGCGGCGTCGCACGCTTCGGTCGAGTAGACGACTTCCAGCCGATTGGTCGATTCCTTCGCACTCACATACGAAATCGCACCGTCCCAGCGGTAGGCGTAGTGCTCGACCGGCGAGCTGCCGTTGCGTGATCCCACCACAGCCTCGCGCCCGTCGGCGTAATGCTCCAGCACCCACTTGGGCGAACCCAAGTGCCGCTGCATCGCGCGCAGGACATCCTCGACCACCACCTTCGGCACCCGCGCAAACTCGATCTGCACGAAGCACAACGCCTGATTGTTGAATTCTGCCTGTAGCGATGTGGCCGGATGCCCGGCGTACATATTGCCGTCGCCGCTGGTCCAGCACATGCGATCCGCGCGCACCGAGCGCAGGCCGGTCGTGAAGCCGCACGCGAACTCGGGCAGCACTTTGAGCAACAGCCGTTCGTTGCTCTGTAACGGCACGCCCTTGTAGCTGAAAGCATCGTCGGACTGGGCGCATGCCGCGAGCGGCCAGCCCACGCCAGCGCACAACATGCCCAGCGCGCCCAGAGCACTCAGTGCACCCGTGGCGCCGAGCCGATGCGCCGCCCGCCTCAGGCGCGCAGCAAGCCGTTCCATACCAGCCCTTCCAAGGCACCTTCGAGCAGATCGTAGAGCCGCTCCCGCTCGGCATTGGCAAAGAGATTTTCAACCACCCGCGTCAGCGAGCGCCGCGTCGTCACACTGACTCCCGAGGTCACGGCCAATGCCGTCATCCGTTCCACCGCGAAATCCGATTGCGGCACGAAAGTCAACAAGCGCAGCAGCGACAGTTTTTCACCGCTGGCGTGGTTGCCTTCGATGGCGGCGCGAAACAGGGGCGAGAGCAAATCGCTCAGCGCGTGCTGATCAGCGCTGCTGGCGTTCGGCACGCAGCCAATGATCGCGCGCACCAAGACCCCGGCATTCAAGGTGCTCAGCTCCGGCCGCTCGGCATGCGCCGTGACACCGTTCTGCAATCGGGCGCGTTCCTCGCCCAGCAGCAGCGCAATGACCTCGCGCGGATAACGGATGCCACGCTGCAGGCGCACCGCCTCCAACGCTTCGAGCGCGGGGCCGTCAAGTGCCACATCGAGGCGTTTCCCCCCGTTCTTCGTTACCGTCCGGCGAAAGCGCCGGGTCCGTTCCAGCGCCTGCATCACTGTTTCTCCCTTGCCGCGTGCGACCGGAATCCGGCGAACCACGCTTGCTCTGCGGGCTCGATCCCCTTGAATAGCCAGCCAAAGACCACTATCGCCAGACCGTAACCCAATACCGCCGGCACAAAGCCGCGACGGAACAACAGCCAGTAATCGTTCTCGTGTTCCGGCAACGGCAGATGACCCACGAGGCTCACCGCGAAGCCCAAGGCCATCGGCAGCACCAGCACCAGCACGCCGACGGTGATCCACACCGAAATCAGCGTCAGCGCCAACAGCAAGCCGTGCACGATGGCCTGCTTGATGCCCTTGGTGTCATTCACGTCGGTCATGATCCCTCCGACGGCGACGATCATTTCCCACTCGGCCCGGCGCGACCGGGGGCAGCGGCGCCGTCACACCCACGCTGCGGCCACCGTCCGGAAGGCTCACGTAACAACCTTCGCCGGCACGTTCAATGACGAAGTGCTCCGACAGGAAAAAAATGAATGTCTCTGCGCCGTAAATTCGCGCATGAAACCAAGGTACCGTATCGAGCAGGGTCCGATGCAGCGCGTCGCTTTTCACGCGACCCCCGCCCTGAAAGATCAGCAGCTCCAGCAGTCCGACCAACTCTTCCTTGCGCGCGTGCTTGGTCCCGATCTGGCACTGCACCGTGTGGTGCATCAACGGATGCGGTAATCCCCAGTAGACGTGCTGGCGCTCCCCGAAGCGGCTTGCCACATGCTCGGCGGCGATCAGCAGGGCGCGATCTCCGGACACCACATAAAGCTCGTGATACTGCCGCGCACTGGCGAGCACGCCCAGATCGACCGCGATAGCCATGTCGGCCGCCTGTGGCCGTACATCGCACGTCACCAGATCGAGTCCGACTTCCAGTGCGTGCTGCCATACGCTCCCGGCGAAGGTCTTTTGATTCCCGTACGCGCGAAAGATCAGCAACTGACCGCGCTGTTCGAACCAGGCCTTCAGTTCAGGCAGTTGGACACCCTCGAAGTTGTCGGCATCGAGCAGCACCGCCACGCGATTGATGCTCGCAGCGACGGCGAGCGCGTCGCGCATCGCCGGGCCGCCCTGATGGCCGCAATAGATCTCGTAGCGGTCGGTGGCTGCGTCATAAGCGGCGACGGCGCCGCGCGTCTCCATCGTATTGGGCGCCACACGCGGGCTCTCGAGCGTCAGGCGCACGACATGGGCGGCGCCATCGATCACCTCCGCCGTCTTCGCCTCGTTGCCATATTCGAAATCGAAGCAGACATTGCCGGGGATGGTTTCATGCAGCAGCGTCGCGCCCGCCGCGAGCGCGATGTCGAAGCCGATCACCGGGGCCAAGTCCTGGTAGTCGATCTCGATCAGCTCGGTCGCGTCGGCGGCCTGCTCGCGCGTCTCGGCGACGACGACGGCGACCTCCTCGCCGACATAGCGGACGCGGTCGGTCGCCAGAACCGGCCGTTCCGGCACCAGGCATTTCATGCCGCCGCGTCCCGGGAAATGGGCGGATGGCGGCAAGGTGCGGAACCCGGCATCCGCCACGTCGCGCGCGGTCAGCACCGCGACCACGCCCGGCGCGCGCTCCGCCGCGCTCTTGTCGATGGAACGGATGATGGCGTGCGCGCGGTCGGCACGCAGGAACACGGCGTATAACTGGCCCGGCAGATTCCAATCGGCCGTATAGCGGCCAGCGCCGGTGACCAGCCGTTGATCCTCGCGCCGTCCCTTGAATGCCGTCGCCATGCGCCACCCTCACTTCGTTCTGATTTGCCTGCTTTCGCCACGCAATGGTGGCGATTTTCGCGCAGTTTGTCACCCCGTCGCGAAATATCCGGGGTATGCCGGTCGTTGTCATCATCGCGGCAGGATGGGCGGATGACGATTTCGGGCAAATATCGGACGCTCCGCGCCGCCGCACTTGCAGCAGCGTTGGGCGTCATCGCGCCGGCCGCCCGCGCCGACGACCCGCCGACGCGGGTCGGGCGCATCGTTCTGGTCGAAGGGGCCGTGCAGCTCCACCCTGATTCCGGCGCAAGCTGGATGATCGCCGAGGTCAACGACCCGCTCACCGCCGCGGCATCGTTGTGGACTGAGCAGGGCGCACGGGCCGAGATCGAGATCGGCCACGCGCGGGTCAATCTCGGCGGCGGTACCGAGTTGCAGGTGAACCTCGTCGATGATGACAGCGCCGAGCTTACCGTGCTGCAGGGCCGCATCGCGGTTCATTTGCAGCACCGCCGCGCCGGCGAGCGCTACGAGGTCACCACGCCGCGCGGAACCGTGGCGCTCGAAGAGGACGGCGCCTACCGGATCATCGCTGGCACGGACCAGGTGCCGACACGCATCGCCGCCTTCTCCGGCCGCGCGACGCTCGCGCTTTCCGATTCCATCCTCGTCATCAATGGCGGCGCAGAGCAGACCATCGCCAGCGTCGATCCGCTCGACAGCACGTCGGCAACGCCGATACCGGACCCGTTTGACCAATGGAGCGACGACCGCGCAACGCTCTATGCAACCTCGGTCGCCCCGCAATACGTGTCGCCGGAAATCACCGGCTACGAGGACCTTCAAATCTATGGCACATGGTTGCCGGTGCCCGAGTACGGCGTCCTTTGGGTGCCCGGGCAAGTGCCGGTGAACTGGGCGCCGTATCGCGAGGGGCATTGGCGCTGGGTTCCGCCGTGGGGCTGGACCTGGATCGACGATCAG
>PLYG01000137.1 GCA_003153335.1 Betaproteobacteria bacterium
CCTCGGCCCCGCAGTCCTCCGCCCCCGCCCCCGCCCCTGCCCCCACGGCGGAGGAAAATACTGTCTTGGCCGTGCGTGAGTTACCTGCGAAGGAAGACGCGGCAAAGCCGGCCGCCCAATCCGCGAAGCGCGCGGAAGAATTGCAAGATTACAAAGACGCCAAGGCCGCTGCCGCGTTGCAGCGTGCGGATAAAGAAGATTCGCGCGGCCGGCCGGCTCAGAACGCGAAGGACGCACTAGACCGCCAGATGAACCGTGGCGAAAACGGGATCAAGGCTGGCAAGTTTGACGACGCGGCACAAGCGCCGGCTGCCGCTGCCGCTCCGATGGCCCCGCCCGCTCCAACTGTCAGCGCCAACGCCGCCCCGCCCGGTGCGATGCATCAGGACAAAGCCAAGGACGCCCAACAGGCCGCGCAGTCCGGCCAACCGCTCGCAGAAAAAAAGAAGAGCGAAGCGCAGATTGCCAGAGACGAGACGGCCTTGGACGGAAAGCTGCAAATGAGAGCGGCTGAAAAATCCGCTGATGCTGAAGAAGCCGCAGGCGGCGCGGACAAGACTGCCGGTGAACGAACGGATAGCCTGAACGCCGATGCGCCCGCGAAGTCGATGCGGAAAATTGCGAGCACCGAAGCGCCTAAAAAGCCATCGGCGGGCCAAGCGGACAAATCGGGCCAATTGGAACAGGCGCAACAGGCGCAACAAGCGGAACAATTGAAGCTTGAAAAAGATAGCGGCGGCGAAGGCGCCAACGCTGCTGAAGCCGCCGCCAAAAAGCAAATAAGCCAAAAGGGAAGCGGCGCTGGTGGCGGCGTCGGTGGCAGCGCCGCCGGCGATCTCGGACTGGGCGGGCCACAGAGCGCCGATGCGCAGCCCGCAAAGCCCGGACGAATTTCGACGCCGCCACCCTCCGCACAGCCAATGCCGACCGCAGCGCCGGCGCCAGCAGTCGCTCAGGCGCAAGCGCAGTTGGACGCGAAAAAGATCGAGCCGCTCAACAAGAACGAGCCCAAAGCCGACATGCCGGTCGTCGCCCGCGCCACAACGCAGCCGGACTCTGCGGCATCGAATGCGCCGCCCGCGCAAACAACCGACCGGGCGAAGGATGCGGTCCGCCCGGCGGAGGCGCAAGGCGGCGCCGGGGAGGCGAAAGAAACTGAAAAGAAGGAAGCCTCCAAAGCGGAGGCAGTCAAACTGCCTCAAGACGCCGCTTCCGCCACTCCTGCCAATGGCCCCGCGCTGGACCGGCGCACATTGGCGCCAAAGAAGCCCAGCGATCTCGGAGCGAAATTCGGCGCCGCGCGCACGCTCGCGTCCAATGTCCGTACGCTCACCTGCACGCGTTCCATGCTGCCGGCGCTGCTGGCCGAACTGCGCAAGGCGGCCGGGCCGGAGGCCTCGCTCTCGATCGCACCGGCAGTCCATCCATCTGAAATTGGAACCAGCGGAACCAGCGGACCGGCCGGTTTGGGCGGCGTCGAACGGTACGAGCATGATTTGGGGAACTACGACGCCGCGGCGACGCCAGGGGAGAAGATCTACACGCTGAAATTCAGTGTGCAGCAGCAGGACGCCGTGCTGGCCCGCATCGACGCGCTCAGTCCCAACTACCGCGCGCGCAGCCTGGATGCAAAACAACTGGACGCGGACAAAGTGAATAAGCCCGCGCCCGTGGCCGCCGCTCCCGCGGCGAAACCGGACGCATCTGCGGGTGGGCAGGCACAGGGCCAGCCGCGGGCTGACGAAAAGCCCAAATCAGCTTCCAATAACATCGGCGAAGAAGGCAGCAGTCCAGACGGAAACGACGACGATCGCAAAGCCGGCATTGTCATTACGATTCGCATCCAGGTGCTGCCCGATGCGGCGCCCGAAACACCCGCGGCTACGCCATCCGATCGCTGACACGGACTATTGGTCCTGGATCGGACTTGCAAACTTATCGCGACACGAGTCCGTCGTAAACCGACGGCAATTCGCGCTGGATGTCTGAGAGCGCCAGGTCGAGTGCGCCTCTTCGTTGCTGATGCGCAGGAGCGGTTCGCCGAGGTCGATTTCCGGGGCGGGTTCCTCCCCGGCAGATGCAGTGAGGCTCAGCACACACAGGAGGCAAGTCAGCAGCCGCATGCACCGCACCCCTCGGAGTTCGGACGTTCGTGGCTATATTCTGCCACACGAAAGGATTAACGGGGCGCCCTTGAAAATATTACGCGATTTATGCAGACCCGGGAACAAGGGTCGCCAATACGGCGGCAACCCACGTGGGGGACTCCGCCTGAAACGTGTCCGCGTAGTTCACCAGCCGCAGCTCGTGAATGGCGGATTGGGTTTCCCCGGCGCCGAGCAGTTCGCGCAGAACGGGTTCGTTATCGCGGAAGTCGGAACGATCCACCGCCGTCCGCTCGGCAAAGGCCGCATAGTTCCGCGTGGACAATGCGGCGAATTGGCGCGCGATGCGATCGCGTGCGAACGCAACCGTGTCCTGGTTTGCCGGATCGCGGCGCTCCGGCGCCGGCGTCCCATAGCCCGCTCCATGATGGATTGGATCGGTGGTCGCCACCCACGCACAACCTTCGGAAATCAAGCGATGAAGCGCATCGATTCCAGGCAGACTTGCGGGTTCGGCGCCGGTCAGAAACGGAAAGCGCGCGACGATCTCCGGCGCTTTCCTTCCGTGGACATCGGCGGCAACGTGGACCAGCGCGGCAAACGAATCGAGCGAAAACTCTTCGCGCCAGCGCCCTTGGTCTCCGGGAACGCCCGGACCGTGGATGCGGCGCAAACTCGTCAGCGCGGCCGCGTCGCCATTTCGCGCGCGTTGCAGCAATTCCGCGTCCGCTGCAAGCCCGCCGTGAAGGACGCCGAGCGCCAGGACGCGCGGCCGGCCGCAGCGGACGACCGCGGCGGCAGCGGCGGCGATGCATTCTCCGGACTCGGTCAGTTTTGTGTGCGGAAATACGATCGCGCCGCGCGCGGGATGCTCGAGGGCCGGCGCATGCGCGATGAGACGCTCCATGCCGGCTGGTCCCAGCCGGTCACGCTCTTGAGCATAAAATATTTTCCAATCGCGGGCGAGCATGGCAACCCTCAACCAATACCAGATTTATGCCGTTGGCGCGAACGTTCGGGTGAAAAACCCCGCGAAAACCCACTTTTTTCCGCTCCCGCCTGCGTTACTATTGGAATCATGGGTGCTCAAGCTCCTCATTCCGACCGTTATTCGCGGGCTGTCGTTTACGCATGCAGGAAGCATGAGGGACATACGCGCGACGATAACAAGACGCCGTATGCCGTCCATCCGGTTCGTGTCTGCGAGCATTTGCGGCGGATTGCGGGCGAAGAAGACGAAAACGTGCTCTGCGCCGCGCTGCTGCACGACACCATCGAAGACGCGGCGGTCACGTTCGATAATATCGCTTCGAATTTTGGCGGCGATGTCGCGGCGCTGGTATCCGAATTGACCAACGACAACCGCCTGCCCAAGGCGCGCCGCCGTTCCGAAATGATGGAGAAGCTCACCAAGCTTTCGCCGCGCGCCAAGCGAGTAAAGCTCGCCGACCGCCTGGACAACGTGCTGGATCTTTTGAACGGCATGGGCACACCCGAAAAGCATGTGCGCTATGCCGATGAAACCGCCCGCCTGCTCACCGCCTGCGCCGGAGCCTGCAAGCCGCTCGAAGACACGCTCAAAGATGCGCTCGAAAAACTGCGGCAGATGAACGCGCAGATGTTCGACAGGTCATGAACTGCGGAAGGCAGAAGGCGGAAAGCAGTAGGCNNCCCGACTGTGCGTTTAGAGCAAATCAAATGGAAGCTTTCGAAGATATCATGCGCCGTGGCGGGTCCGCTGCGATTGAAGAGGTGGGGCGATTCTTTATGCGAGACGACCCCGTCCATCGTGCGCTCCGCAAAGTTGCTTCGCGCTTAAATGATCTACACATACCCTACGCCGTTGCTGGAGGCATGGCGTTAGTCGCAAACGGATACGATCGCACCACCGTCGATGTCGATATTCTCGTTACCCCGGAAGGGTTGAAAGATGTTCATCGAAATCTAGATGGGCTCGGCTACCTGCCGCCCTTTACTGGCAGCAGGCATCTTCGGGACACCGAGCATGGTGTGAAGATTGAATTCCTGGTGGCTGGCCAGTTTCCAGGTGACGGAAAACCAAAGCCTGTTGCCTTTCCAGACCCAACTGCGTGCAGCTTGGAGAAGGACGGCATTCGATATGTATCGCTGATAACTGTGTTTGAAATGAAACTGGCTTCGGGCATGTCGAATCCCGGCCGCTTGAAAGATCTCGGCGATGTCCAGGAATTGATCCGCACGCTCAAGCTTCCGAAGGACTTTGGAGCACAGCTCAATCCTTATGTTCTCGAAAAGTACGAGGAGTTATGGACTGCCGTGCAGAATGACAAAATTTCGGATTAACGAAATCGTGCTGTCTCATTTTACTTCACCGCTTCGCGTCGGTTCGCCACCGACCTTGATTATTGCACACGCGCTTTCTGCATCTCGCCATCGATCGGAATGAATTCACGTGTGCTTTCTCAGAAGCACGTGTGCTGCACGCGTCGAAACGCGCAAGCTTCGTTGAATTCGCGCAATTCTGACCCTCAACCGGCGTATAAGTAACGGATGGAACAGAGATTGCGCAACTGCCGTCAAATTGTTGGAAATTGGCGATTTTTGCATCACCGCGCCTGATTGCAGGGGCTTGAACATAGGACGGAGAGGAAGTCTGAACTGTGCCCAATACGACCTCAGCACTCGAAATTTTGAGGGGCACGCGCATGCGCGGTGACGCCAACATTCCCGACGAGTGTTGGGCGCTGATCGAAAAGTACCGGCCGGAGCTGCTCGCGCAGGCCTGCGCCATTCTCGGCAACCGCGACGACGCCGAGGATGTCGTTCAAGAGACCTTCTGCGACGCCGTCCGCGATCCCGCGAAGCTATCCAATGCGCGCTCGCTGGGCGCGTGGCTCAAGTCGATCAACCGCTGCAACGCGCTCAACCGCGCCCGCGGCAAGCGCCACGACAGCTCCCGCCTGATCCGCGTCAAGAACATGGATGCGGAGCGCACGTTTACGACGGGCGGATTCAACATGCTGGAGCTGCGTGAAACCGTCAATATCGCCCTGGGCGGATTACCGCCGGAATTGCAGGAGATCGTGCGGCTGCGGTATTTCGAGCATCTCTCCTACAAGGACATCGCGGAACGCTTGCGGATTCCGATCGGCAACGTCGGCGGTCTGCTGATGGACGCCTCCGTACGATTGTACGCCAAATTGAAACTGCAGTTGCCGGCTGTGCCTCAACACGGGGCCGGGGCCGCCGCCGATGAAGACGAACTTCCGACGCAGCCGGTCAAAGGACCGATCAAAGGATTGAGTCGATGAGCAGCGCCGTTTGCGATTGCCAGCAGGTCGCCGAAGACCTCGACAAGTATCTCGACCGGTCGCTCGGCCGCGCCGCCGCGGCGAAGATCGATGCGCACTTGGCCGAGTGCGAAGCGTGCCGCGAGTCGGTGCGTTGTTCGCGGGCCGTTCACGGGCTGCTCGAATACATTCAACTGGACCCACGAGAGGGACAAGCCATGGAACAGGTACAGGACGATGTGGATCAGGACATTCTTCCGGAGGGAGCGGAGCTGGAGGAAGTGGGCGCCGGCAGCCCCAGCATGGGGGAGCGCCTGGGCGGCGCGCCGTGGTGGGCGGTGTCGCTGATGCTGCATGTCCTCGTCATCGCGCTGGCGTCGCTGGTCAGCATGGCGATCGAGCTGCCGAAGGCCAGCGATGAAGTGATCATGGTCACCGAGCTTCAGTCGCGCACCAGCCTGACCGAGGAGCAGGAAAAGAAGAAGCCCGAACTGCAGGATGCGCTGTCGTCGAAGCACGACACGCCGCCGACCGATCCGACCTCCAAGGAATTTTCCGACGTCGTGGTGCCGCCCGACATCCTGGCCAAGGCCGAACTGGGCGACCACTTTGAAACGATCAACCCGGACATGCCCGACTCGCACAGCGCGCTGGGCAACCCGGAAGCACGCATGTTCCACTCGGTGACGGGCAATGAAGAGCCCGCGGGCGGCGGCGGCATGGGCGGCATCGGCATGGACGATGTGGTCGGCGTCGGCGGCGCCGCCACTAAGGGCACGGGCGGCGGATTCGGCGGCGGCGATGGAACGGGCGTGGGCGTCGGCCAGGGCGCCGGCAAAGGCAGCTTCGGCATGCGCGGCAAGGGCGGCCGCAGGTTGATGGTGAAGAAGCACGGCGGCTCCGTGGCGACCGAAAACGCCGTCGATAAGGCGCTGGAATGGCTCGCCTACCACCAGGAAGTGGACGGCCACTGGGATTCGAAGAAGTTTGGCGCCGACGGCGAACACGACACCTTCTGTACGGGCGTGGCCATGCTGGCGTTTCTGGGCGCCGGCCACAGTGAACGCGTGGGACAATGGAAAGAGAACGTGCAGCGCGCGGTCGGCTGGATGAAAGCCGAGCAGAAGCCGACGGGCGAGATTCACACCCGCTTCGGATACGAAGCCGCCACCGCGACCATGGCGCTGGCCGAGGCCGCCGGCATGTCTAACATCAAAGAGACGCGCGAAGCCGCGCAGAAGGCTGTCAACTACTGCGTCGAGATCCATCAGTGCGGCGAAGGCTCCGAAAAGATGGGCTGGCGCTACGGTCCCAAAGAAGCCGGCGACCTCTCCGTGACCGGCTGGTTCATCATGGCTTTGAAGTCGTCGAAGGTCGCCGGGCTGCATGTCGATCCCGCGGCGTTCGAAGGCGCGATCAAGTTCCTCGATTTTGTGCAGCAGAAGATCGACAATCCGCCGGCGGGCGTCGAAACAGGCTACGGTCCGGTCGTCGCCTACGGCTACACGGGGCCCGGCAATGGCGGCAGACTCTGCGCCATTGGCAATCTGGCCAGGCAGTTCCTGGGATGGAAAAAGGAAGATTTGCAGGGCAGCGTCGAATACTTCGTCAAAGCTCACGGACTTCCCAAGCCGGATGCAGCCGGTCTCGACCTGTACTACACGTACTATGGCACGCTCTGCACATTCCAGCAGGGCGGCGACACCTGGAAGAACTGGAATGAAGCGATGAAGGCCGCGCTGCTGCCACGTCAGTGCAAGGGCGGCGACGACGCGGGAAGCTGGAATCCCGACACGGCCGCGTTCTCCAAGAACTGGGGCCGCGTCGGCGAGACGGCGATCAGTTGCCTGTGCCTGGAAGTGTACTACCGGTACTTGCGCCTGGCCCCGGATGGCGGAGGAAAGTAGCAATCATCGCAAAGCAGAATATCGGAAGGAAATGACGGCGGAGTCCCGCCGCCATTTTCTTTTTGAATCATCCCCGGTTGCCTCGCCTCCAAACTCCGCTATATTAGATTGCGGATTTCGAGATCGCGCGCCATGCCAAAAACAGCTTTGAAGGTTGGTCCAGAAGATCAGGGGCGCGCCATGAATCTGGCGGACTTTGACATTGCCACGGTTGAGGCGGGCCATACGTATGAACTTGGTCGCGGAGTCATCATTGTGACAGACATTTCAAATCCCGGCCATTTCGCACAGGTAGACGAGGTCCGCGAACAATTGTCGGCGTACAAACGGAAAAACCGCGGCCGGATTTATCGAATTGCATCGGGTGGCGAGTGCAAGGTGCAAGTCGAACGGTTCGTCTCGGAACGCCATCCCGATCTTGCCGTCTATGTCACGCCGCCGCCAAACGACGATTCAAGCGCATGGTCGATATGGATTCCGGCTCTGGTTGTGGAAATCGTTTCGTACGGGTCAGCGGATCGCGATTACATTGAAAAGCGCGAGGAGTATCTGCTTTTTGGGGTTCAAGAATACTGGATCTTCGATTCGGCGAAGCGGCAACTGTTCGCGCTGCGCCGCGTGCGCGGCCGATGGGACGAGGTTGTCGTGCGTTCATCCAGGCGATACAAGACCCCGTTATTTCCAGGCTTGGAATTCGATTGCGGCGCGGTTTTCGAAGCAAAGTAAAATCTTCAGTCCAGGGAGAATCTCATGATCAAAGTTGCGATGATCGGCGCCGGCAGCGTGGTGTTCGTGAAGAACCTGCTGACCGACATTCTCAGCCTGCCCGAACTGCGCGACTGCGCTATCGCCCTGCACGACATCGACCCCGAGCGCCTCGAAACCGCCGGCATGATGGCGCGCTGGACCGCCGCGCAGTTCGGCGCCTCCGCCAAAATCACCGAGCACGCGGACCGCCGCGCCTGCGTGGCTGGCGCCGATTTCGTCATCAACATGGTGCAGATCGNNTCGGCATCGGCGGCATTTTTCGAGGGTTGCGCACCATTCCGTTCATGCTCGACCTCGTGCAAGACATGCGGGACCTGTGCCCCGACGCGCTCTTGATGAACTACACTAATCCGATGAGCATCCTGACCTGGGCGGTTTTTCGCGCTTTTCCGCAACAACGGGTCGTCGGCCTGTGCCACAATGTGCAGTTCACGTCGCAGGACCTCGCCGGCTATCTTGGCGTCGAACTTTCCCACCTGTCCTACGACTGCGCCGGCATCAACCACA